>NZ_JABEPH010000428.1:0-4492 GCF_013004495.1 Rhizobium sp. SEMIA 4085 | reverse complement strand
CGAGGCCACCGTCTATGGCATCCCCGGCGCCACCGAAGCACTCAGGCAGATCGCCAAACTGCTCGTGACAAAGGGCGCCCATCCGGAAATCCTTAAGCGCACCGAGGCACTGATCGCGCAGGAAGAGGCGATTGCGTGGCAGAAGCTCGCAGCATACCGGCCGAGGCTCCAAGGCAAGCGCGTGCTGCTCAACACCGGCGGTGTGAAGTCCTGGTCCGTTCTCCATGCGCTGATGGAGATCGGCGTTGAGATGGTCGGCACCTCCGTCAAGAAATCGACGGTCGAAGACAAGGAACGCATCAAGCAGATTCTCAAGGACGAGAACCACATGTTCGAGTCGATGGCGCCGCGCGAGCTTTACAACATGCTCGCAGACCATAAAGCCGACATCATGCTGTCGGGCGGGCGCACGCAATTCATCGCGCTGAAGGCCAAGACACCCTGGCTCGATATCAACCAGGAGCGGCACCACGCCTATGCCGGCTATGACGGCATGGTGGAACTCGTACGCCAGATCGACCTTGCCATTCACAATCCGATCTGGAGTGAGGTGCGGGAGCCGGCACCGTGGGAGCGTCAGCCTGATGTAGAGGAAGAACTGCCAAGTATGCAGGGCGAGACCGAGACTGTGTACGCCTTTCAGAAATTTGTCGGCACGACGGCCGACGGCTTCGGCAAGTGTTGAGGAAAGTCGATGGTCCATATCCTTCCCCAGACCAAATCAGCTGCGGTCAATCCGCTGAAATCGTCACAGCCGCTCGGTGCCGCACTCGCCTTTCTTGGGGTCGATCGTGCGATACCGCTGTTCCACGGCAGCCAGGGTTGCACCAGCTTCGCGCTGGTACTTTTCGTGCGGCACTTCAAGGAGGCCATCCCGTTGCAGACAACGGCGATAGATGAGGTTGCGGCGATCCTCGGCGGTATGGATCATTTGGAAGAGGCAATCCTCAACCTAAAGACCCGAACGAACCCGAAGCTGATCGGGGTCTGCACCACGGCGCTGGTGGAAACTCGTGGCGAAGACTTCGCTAGGGATCTCGCGAAGATCAAGCTGTTGCGCGCGAAAGAACTTAAAGGTACGGAGATCGTACTGGCCAACACGCCTGATTTCGACGGCGCGATCGAGGAAGGCTGGGCCACGGCCGTCACCGCAATGATCCAAAGGATTACGCTGCGCGGCGAGCAGGCGCGGCAATCGAAGAAGATAGTGATCCTGCCCGGCTGGAATCTCACGGTCGCTGATATCGAGCATTTGCGCGAGATTGTCGAAAGCTTCGGGCTTAAGCCGGTTATCCTACCGGACATCTCCGGCTCGCTCGACGGCACAGTGCCCGACGATCGTTGGGTGCCTACCACCTATGGCGGCACCCGCTTTGACGACATCCAAGAGCTTGGCACGGCGGTGCAGTGTATCGCGATCGGCGAGCATATGCGCCGCCCGGCAGAGCTGCTGCAGACGCAGACCGGAGTGCCTTACGCACTGTTCCACTCGCTGACGGGATTGAAGGGAGCCGACCGGTTCGTCTCACTGCTTTCCGCGATCTCCCGTGCGCCGGTGCCAGCAAATATCCGCCGTCACCGCGCACAGCTGCAGGACGCATTGCTCGACGGGCATTTCCATTTCGGTGGCAAGAAGATTGCAATCGCCGCCGAGCCGGACCAGCTCTACCAACTCGCCACCTTCTTCACCGGCATGGGCGCCGAGATCGCGGCGGCCGTCACCACGACCGGCACCTCAAAAATTCTCGAGGAAATGCCGGCCGAATCGCTCCAGGTCGGCGATCTTGGCGATGTCGAGGGTCTTGCCGCCGGCGCTGATCTTCTCGTCACCCATTCGCATGGACGCCAGGCGGCGGAGCGCCTTGGCATTCCGCTTATGCGCGTCGGCTTCCCGATTTTCGACCGGCTCGGGAGCCAGCACAAGCTCTCCATACTTTATCAGGGAACGCGCGACCTGATTTTCGATGTTGCCAACATCTTCCAGGCCAACCAGCGCGCGCCGCGGCCTGAATCACTTGATCCGTTTCGTAAACGAGAAATGCCCAGATGACCGCCGCCCGTCGCCTCTCCCTCGTCCCTGACGGGGTTCACTCGCCGGTCCCGAAACGGAAGGCCGGCGCGTTGCGCGTAGCAATCGCCACCCAAGATATGAAAACTCTCGACGCCCATTTCGGGTCGGCCAAGCGTTTCGCCGTCTATGACGTGAGCCGCGACGACTGGAAACTCGTGGAAGTCCTGGACTTCGAAGACGTTTCCGACGAGAGCGGGGAGCATCGGACCGAGGGCGATGACCGCATTACCCCGAAGGTGGAGGCATTGAAGGGCTGTCACCTCTTGTTCTGTCTGGCGATTGGCGGGCCTTCGGCAGCCAAGGTTGTTTCGGCAAAAATCCATCCGATCAAAGTGCCGCAACCTCAGTCCATCGAAGAGGTGCTGTCGCGAACCCGGACGATGCTCCGGACGGCTCCTCCGCCCTGGCTGCGCAAGGTGCTAACGGAAGCAGGCGCCACTGACAAGAAACCCTTCGACGATGAGGACTAAATCATGGGAACATTGACTGGTATTGCGAATGGCCCTGCTGTCAACGAGGAGTGGGATCTTGCCACTCCTTTCCTCAGATGCCTCATACGGCTAATTCGCGCTCAGGATACCCATGGGGCGTGGGAAGACAAATCGGACGCCGACCTGCTGGCCGACTTCATCCTCACCAAGGAGCAGCGCCGTGACATCCCGATCATCGGCGATCCCGATCCGGACGTGCTGTGGAGGCTCCAGGTTTTTTACAGTTGCGTGGGACTGGTGATCGAAGAGCGCTCCGGCCTGGTGGCATCGCCGATCATGACGATGAGCCACGAGGGCTTTGGCCGCGTGGTTCTCACGACCGGGCGGTTGGTCGTTCTGTCGAAGACCCTGCGCGATGTCCACCGGTTCGGCTTTGAGACGTTTCGCAAACTCGCCGACGCCGGCACGAAACTGGTCGACGATGCGGTCGCAGCCATCGAAAACTATCCCAACGTGGCGCTTGCGGATGGGCCTGGTTTTCGAGGAAGAGATCATGTCAAATCTTGAGGAGCAGCTTAAGAAAGTCCGCAAACTGCAGTCACGTGCGGCAACTGCGAAAATGGAGTTGCACGATCTTGCCGAGGATCTTCCGATCAACTGGACTAGGATCAAGACTGTCGCACGGAAAACGTTCGACGCCTTTGCCGAGTTGGAAAGCGCGAAGGAAGAGCTTTCCACGTTGGAGAATTCACGATGACCGGCCGTTTCGTCACGCGCGATGGCTCCAGCTGGGTGCCGGAGTATCTGACCGCTATCGATGGCACGACCTGCATCGGTTGTGGCCGGTGCTTTAAGGTTTGCTCGCGCGAGGTCATGCACCTTTACGGCATCGATGACGCGGGTGAAATCCTCGGCATCTGCGACGACGAGGACGACGACTTCGATGGCGAGCTCAATCGCATGATCATGGTCATCGACCATGCCGGCCGTTGCATTGGCTGCGGAGCCTGTGCCCGCGTCTGCCCGAAGAACTGCCAGACTCATGTTGCCGCAGACAAGGTTGCCGCGTGATCTTGCGAACAAATCAGGAGAACAGTGTTGCCCTTCAGAATCTTTTTCTGCCTCCTGCTGCTCGTCGTCGGCGCCAGCGCCCTAACGAGCTACTTAGTCTCGCATTCCATCCGCAGCGTAATGGTCACAACGATGGGTGCTTGGCTCCTTCTACAAGTGGCTTATTTCGCAAGCGTGCTCTTTCTCATCTGGCGATCTAGCCGCGCTCAGAGCGGTCGCCAAAGGGCTAAGCGTTTCGATCATTGCCAGGAAGGACGCTATCAGTCGCAAGCGTATCATGAGGGCGATAAATGAATGCTCAGACGCGCTCCAACTGGGTCAAACCCTCCGCGTATCGGCGCTCCCTTAGGTGCGCTTTCCCTATTACTTCTCGGCTCAGGATAAGACGGCGTCACTGTCATCGTGTTTGCGATTACCCTAGAGGGACTCCAGGATGAATGAGACTATTCGCGATTTGCTGGCCAAGTGTGGTGCGCTCCCCGTCACGATGGATCAGATTGCCGACGACGCCGATCTCTATGCGGCGGGCTTGTCTTCCTTTGCGTCGGTGCAACTCATGCTCCGCATCGAAGAGGCTTTCGATATCGAGTTTCCCGACAATCTGCTGAACCGCAAATCCTTCGCCAGCATCGTCGCCATCGAAAAGACGGTCGGCATGATCCTGGATAGCCGAAAGGTCATCTGATGAATGTCGCGGGCGCTTCAATTGAAGCCAGGGCCGAAGACGCGGCGGCGGTGCGCGCCGCGCGCGTCGCGGCGATCGCCAGCAAATATGCTGATGAAGTCGGTGCCGAAGGCCGCTGCCCGCGCGAGGCTGTGGATGGGATGCGCGGCGAAAGGGAGCTGTCGATCCAGATGACCGCCGAGATGGGGGGGGAGGGGGGGTAGAGCACCGCGACGGCGGGGCTGTGGTCGAGCG
>NZ_JABEPH010000427.1:0-4493 GCF_013004495.1 Rhizobium sp. SEMIA 4085 | reverse complement strand
CGGCCCGCCGGCGCCCTCGCCCCGCCCCGGAGGGGAAGAAGGGTGGGATGGCCGCCCACGGACCGCTCGGCCGTGGGGATGCGCACCCCCCGGATCGCGATGACAAGTATGGTGATGAGCTGTGCGAAAGTTTCGGTGCCCACCGAAAACCAGGCCTCGCTGCGGTAGCCGTCGGCGCGGCCCTGCAGGAACCGCCGGTTCAGCGTGGCAAAACGCTCCTGCTCCAGCGCCTCGTTGGCGAAGGACTGGACGACGCGAATGCCCGCCAGTGCGTCCTCCACGCGTTCGTTGACGGCGGCGATCTGCCGCTTGCTCGCTTCGAGCGCGCGGTTCATGCGCCGGTTGAAATGCAGCGCATAAGCCGCCGCCACCGGCGTGAGCAGCAGGATGAGGCTGGCCAAAGGTGGATCGATGAAGAACAGCACCAGCATGGCGCCGCCATACTTGAGTACGGCAATGGAGAGGTCCTCCGGGCCGTGGTGGAAGAGCTCGCCCAGCCACAGGGAATCGTTCGTGATGCGGCTCATCAACTGCCCGGTGCGTTGACGGTCGTAGAAGCTGAACGAGAGCTTCTGGCAGTGTTCGAAGAGCTCCTGCCGGACGGCGGCCTCGATCCGGGCGCCCATCACGTGCCCCTGATAGTCGACGAAGAAGATGGCAACGGTTTGGATCGCCAGGATGGCAAGCATGAAGGCGCCGACGGCAAGGATCTGCTCGTAGGCCTCCGGCATGTTGGGCAGGGCCAGAAGGCGGCTGGTGACGAAGTTGGCACAGAGCGGCAGCGCCACCGCCGTACCGGCGACGAGGATTGCGCAGAGCAGATCCGCCAGCAGCAAAGGCAGGTGTGGGCGATAGTAGGAGAGGAACTTGCGCATGCGCAAGCGACGCCGGTCGCGCTCGGCGTTGTGCGGATAGTCGCGGAAGAATTTCAGGAACCGGTTATGGCGCGGCGGGCTTTTCCTCGCGCGGGGGAACAGAGTGTGCATGAAGCGGAATGTCCTTGTGGGCGATGTTTCCTTTCTGGTTGGACAGGTTCGTTTTCATGTCAGTCTCCCCGGGGATCGGACCAATGAGAGCCTAAGCATCGCGGACAACCGCCACCGATTCAACCCGTCAGCGGAAAGAGATCGGCCAGTGTTGTCACCATGCAACAGCCCGTGGTGGCCGCTGCCGATCAGCGTGTGGCTTTCTGCAGCATGGATTTCCGTCGAGACCTGAGAAGGCGACGAACGATGAGATTTCCGTTCGCAGCAACTGGACAATATCCGTACGCATGTTTTTCGAAGTCGAGCTTGCAGAGATTATAATGCGCTGTCGATCATTGTCCGCACCGCCTGGCATGAGGAGGCGAGTTTCCGGGTTGCATCGAGCAACGACGTGGAAGCACTGCCAGTAGAGGCCGAAATGCTGGAATTGCTCGAGAAAAAGGCTCTCGCTGCACCTTCCGATCTGATCGAACTGAACGGAACTGCCTCCGATCTGCCTGAAATCCCGGTCCGTCATGGCAGAGCATCCGACCAAGATCCCCAATCCGTCGTTCTGGTTGGAGCAAACCGGGCTGACGAAGGCCTTCCAGCTCATGAAAGGCTCCGGCGCTCGGCCGGTTTGGCCCGTAAGGCAGGATTGGCGCGAACTAAAAGAACTCGTCAAGCACCATATAGTAGGCGACTTTCGCGTCATTGATGCCGGAAAGCCCATAACAATCGAGGAAATGCCGAACCCACTCTTCCCCGACATTGTATCGGATGCTTCGCAGTGCCAGGGCAATATCCTGGTAGCGATCCGCAACGCCCAGACGGCCGCAATCGACATATCCACCGAATTGCCCTTCATGCGTGAGGAAGTTCGGCAAACAGGCGTCGCCGTGGGCAACGACGGGATCTATGACGTCAGGCTGGTGGGCTTCCAGGTATGCAAATAGGCTCGCAGCGGTTGCGTTTTGCCGCTCTTCATCAAAATCACCCTCGTCTACGGCTCCCGCTTCCATCCGCGCCTTGGCAAGCCTCAAACGAGCTGTCAGCCTGTGGTCGAAAGGGCAGGTTTCCGGATCAAGTTCGTGCAATCGACGCAAAGCGGCCGCCAGGATCTCGATGCGCTGCCTATCTGTGGTCAATTTGGACGAAGCCAGGTCGCTTCCCGAAAGCGCGCTCAGCCGCAGCCAGTTTCTGCCCTCATGGCTTTCCAGGGCGACGACGCTGGGGCACTGCAGTCCTTGCTCGGCAAGCCACAGCAGACGCTCCGCCTCCAACGGCAATTCCGCAAAAGGACCAGCAATTTCGCCTTTCAGGAAATACCGCGCCCGGCCAGCTTCTGCGAGCCTGAACACGTCTGCAGACGAACATCCCAGATCGTCCCGCTTCCACTCGTGTTGAGATAGCAGCACCCTTAGATTAGGAGGTAAGGCAGTGTTTTCCATCGGCACATCATGATCGTTTGCCATAGGCTTGGTGCCCACGCCAAGCCGCTTGCAACCACCTGCTGCAAGCGGATTTAGCCGCTAAGCCGGGTTTCACACCTTTAAGTCAGGCTCACCGCCTCTGCGGTTCTCCCTCCAATCTCAATCAACGTCCTCGAGAACAGCGTCCGGCTTGCCGCTGATGCGGTGCGCAAGCGCTGCTTCCATGAACTCGTTGAGGTCGCCGTCGAGCACGTCGCCCGGTGCCGTGCTCGAAACGCCGGTGCGCAGGTCCTTGACCAGCTGATAGGGCTGCAGCACGTAGGAGCGGATCTGGTGGCCCCAGCCGATCTCGGTCTTGGAGGCCGCTTCGGCGCTTGCTGCCTCTTCGCGCTTCTTCAGTTCCGCTTCATACATGCGGGCGCGCAGCATGTCCCAGGCCTTGGCGCGGTTCTTGTGCTGCGAGCGCTCCTGCTGGCAGGCGACGACGATGCCGGTCGGGATGTGGGTGATGCGCACTGCCGAGTCGGTCGTGTTGACGTGCTGGCCGCCCGCGCCCGACGAGCGGTAGGTGTCGATGCGGCAGTCGCTTTCGTTGATCTCTATGTTGATAGAATCATCGACCACCGGATAAACCCAGATCGACGAGAAGGACGTATGGCGGCGCGCATTGCTGTCGTAGGGCGAGATGCGCACGAGCCGGTGCACGCCCGATTCCGTCTTCAGCCAGCCATAGGCGTTGTGTCCCTTGACGAGCAGGGTCGCGGACTTGATGCCCGCCTCTTCGCCGTCATGGACTTCGAGAAGCTCGACCTTGAAGCGCTGGCGTTCGGCCCAGCGGGTGTACATGCGAAGCAGCATGTTTGCCCAGTCCTGGCTTTCAGTGCCGCCGGCGCCCGAATGCACTTCGAGATAGGTATCGTTGGCATCGGCTTCGCCGGATAGCATGGCTTCCACCTGGCGGCGCGCGGCCTCGGCCTTCAGGCTCTTCAGCGCGTCCTCGGCCTCCTTGACGATGCTTTCATCGCCCTCTTCCTCGCCCATCGCGATGAGTTCGACATGGTCGTTCAGCTGCTGTTCGAGCTGCTTCACGCCGTTGATTCCGTCATCGAGCTGCTGGCGCTCGCGCATCAGCTTCTGAGCTTCGGCAGCATCGTTCCAGAGATTCGGGTCCTCTGCCTTGTTGTTTAACCAGTCCAGCCGTCGTATCGCCTGGTCCCAGTCAAAGATGCCTCCTCAGCAGGGTGATAGCCTGCTTGGTTTCATCGACTACGTTTTCGATTTCCGCTCGCATTTTCCTGCTTCTTTGCGTTGGTCTTGAGTTGGTCCGTCAAATAGTTGCGGCGGCCGCGGATGTAAAGAGCCGCGGCCGCCGCATCCATACGGGGATTGATCAGTAGAGGCCGCCTGCGCCAGACTGCACGGCCTGGTTCGCCTGCGGCGAGGTCTTCAGGATTTCCTCCGGCGCCATGGTGCTGTCCATGCCGATGACGGACAAGCTGTCGGCCGGGCCGGTGCCGGGCTTGAAGGCCTCGATGATGGTGTTCGGATCGCCCTCCATCGCCGCCATGCCGGTCTTGCGGTCGATCGGGATCAGGTTCATGCCCTGCGGGATGACGAACTTCGATTCCGGCATGTCCTTGACGGCTGCCTGCATGAATTCGTTGAAGATCGGGGCAGAGAGGCCGCCGCCCGTGCCGCCGCGGCCAAGCGGCGCCGGCTTGTCGAAGCCCATGTAGAGGCCGGCAACGAGGGCGGGCGTGAAGCCGACGAACCAGGCATCCTTCTCGTCGTTGGTGGGGCCGGTCTTGCCGGCCACGTCGCGCTCGCCGAGGTCGATCTTGCCGGCCGCAGTGCCGCGGGTGATGACGCCCTGCATCATCGAGGTGATCTGATAGGCCGTCATCGGGTCGAGAACCTGCTCGCGGTTGTCGACGATGTTCGGCTCTTCCTGGTTCTGCCAGTCGCCGGCATTGCAGCTGTCGCAGAGGCGTTCCTCATGTCTGAAGATCGTCTTGCCGTAGCGGTCCTGGATGCGGTCGATCAGCGTCGGCTTGATCTGCTTGCCGCCGTTGGCGATCACCGAATAGGCCGAAAC
>NZ_JABEPH010000426.1:0-4513 GCF_013004495.1 Rhizobium sp. SEMIA 4085 | reverse complement strand
GAGAAGACCGCATACGAGATGCACAGGACTGTCGTGGTCACGGGTATGAGTATAATAGAGAGATCGGATACGAAGATGAGGATGGCCGCCGGTACCGTGCACGGTCTCGATCGCCGGCGCGAGAAGCGGATGGCGGCCAATGACGAGATCAAAAGTCCGATCCGGGCAGTGGACTACAAGATCGTGCCGCTTCAGTACCATACGGTTTCGCCGGGGCACCTGGTGGCGATCAGCTAGATCAGCTCCTTCCCGATCCCCAAAATGTCTCCAGCTTCAGCCGTTGCGCGATCAAGGGTGAGCACCGTGGCGTGGCGGTGATCGCCTCTCGAAGGAAATCAAACGCCTATATAAGACTCGTTGGTGTTCCTCTTCCAGTTGGCGTATTCGATTTTGAGCGCGATCGCCGAGGCGACTTTGGTCAAAGACCAATCGCTAATCAGGAACACCTGCTCGGGTGTGCATCGCTCGAAGACGGCGCTTGCGCGATCGCTGGCTTCCTCGTTTCGTCAAGACAGCAACGATGAGGGAAGTGTCGAGATAGAACATCAGTAGTGATCGGTATCACGCATTTGGCGGACAAAGTCGCCTGCGCTTATCTCCTGCCGCGGGGCGACGCGCGCAGCGCCTTCAATTGCTCTTCGTCACCCGGCTTTTTGGCTTTCGGATTCGTTATAATCTCTGCCACCGGCTTGCCGCGTTTCAATATCTGCACGGTCTCGCCCGCATCATGCGCTGAACCGGTTCACACAGATGCGCCTTCACGTTCGCCAAGTGACTCGGGTGATCACGAATTGACCATCTGGATGTCATATTACGGGAAAATGTGCCCGGACGCAGTTATTGGACGCCCCCCAGGTGGCGCAAATACAGCGAGAGCCGCCGTTGGGGGAAGACGGCAGCTCTCGCACGGGGCAGGGAAGGTCCCCGGGGAAGTCAGCAAAAGCAGGAAACCGTCGTCGGGTTCACGCCGGCGCGATTGGCGATCGCGTTGATGAAGCCATCTACCTTGGAGGCATTCGGTTCGCGTTTGCGGGCTGCCGTTTCCAGGAGTTGCTTGAAATCATCAAGCTTCACGCCATCGGCGCGCATCACCATGGCAATCAGCGGGTCGCGAAGAGCTTCGGATATCGTGA
Source organism: Rhizobium sp. SEMIA 4085 (assembly GCF_013004495.1). Taxonomy (NCBI): domain Bacteria; kingdom Pseudomonadati; phylum Pseudomonadota; class Alphaproteobacteria; order Hyphomicrobiales; family Rhizobiaceae; genus Rhizobium; species Rhizobium sp. SEMIA 4085. Next base: position 3,380 of record NZ_JABEPH010000426.1, on the reverse strand, counting down.
GGTCACTGGTCTTTCTCATGGTTCGTCCTCCTTTCGTGGGCGGTCGCCCGTGTTCCGCTGACGCCGCCAGCCCTCTCGGCATTGACTTGTACGATCAGCGGTGTTACCGGTAAGTAACAATGCATTTGTTACCGATCGGTCACATCTATGTCAAGGACTTCGTCCGTAAAAAAATCCGAAACTTCGCATGAAATCCCAAAGGTGCTGACAAACGAGAAAATCCCGCCGAGGGAACGCATCGTCTCGACGGCTTCTGAGCTTTTCCGCGAACATGGCATCCGCGGCATTGGCGTCGATGCGATTGCAGATGCGGCGCTCACCAACAAGATGACGCTCTACCGGCATTTCGGCTCGAAGGACGAGCTCGTCTGCGAGACGCTGCGTCGCGCCTGCGAAAAGGCCGAAGCGATCTGGCGTGATCTCGAGGCAACGGCTCCGGGCAACGCCCGGGCGCAGCTCGACGCGTGGGTTCAGGGGCGGGCTGAGTGTCTGAACGGAGAGCCGGCCGGCTGCGATCTTGCCAATGCGGCGATCGAACTAAAGGGAGAGGGACACCCTGCCCATGAGGTGATCGAGCGCCATAAGGCCGAGCAACGTCAACGCCTTGAAGAGCTCTGTTCCGCCGCCGGGGCTCGGGAGCCTCAACTTCTTGCCGACACTCTGACACTTCTTTTGGAAGGGGCGCGCGTCACCCGGCAGGCGATGGGCAGCGACGGTTGCTGCAGCCACTTCTCAAAAGCCTGCAGTGCGGCAATTGCATCGCTCTGCTAAGCCCGGGGGCCATATCGGAACCTTTCCATCTTCGAGATCGTTTTCCAGCTTGATGAGGAAGGCAATATCGGAGCTGGTAGAGATATGAACTACACCTATCTCCATCGTCTGTATGCCAAGCGCGCCGAACTGGAATCCAAACTCGAGCTTCACGATGCGCGCAATTGTTTTGGCGAGGAAGAACTTGAGGATGGCACGCAGTCCGATCTGCGCGAGCGCCTCAACGAAATCTCCGACGAGATTGCAGCGCTGGAACAGTCTCCCGGCCGTTAAGTCGCGGCATTGAGGATCTCTATCGTCCGCTCGTCGAATTTTCCGCCGTAGAACCGATCGATCGCTTCATGAAACAGTGAACCTTGATCACTGACGGCAGCAAACAGCGTCAGTGAAGAGCGAAGTTTGAGATCATCCGGGGACCCGAAAATCTCGTGCGCCGTGCAACCTTCGACCGAGAGGGTCGCTTGGACGCAGCGAAGAAGTCGGCCGCCCAAAATGGGGTTGCTCAAATAGGCGGCAGCTTCCTGCGCTGAGCGGATCGCATATTTCTCGGCCATCGCCGACGAGCTTAGCCCGGCAACCTGCGGGAAGATGAACCACATCCAGTGCGAGCGCTTTCGTCCCTCGCCAAGTTCTTGCAGGGCCTGGTCGTATATCCCGTTCTGTGCATCGATAAAGCGCCCGAGATTGTAGTCGACGTGACCGGCCATGGTTTTTCTCCTTCTGGTGCGACGCGTCGAAGGCAGCTGACTTCCATGCAGTGGGCCTAGCGATCCGAAGTCAACACCTCTTCTCTGCGAAAGGGCTGTATTCCCGGCAAGAATCCAGGCTGCCAGAAGATGATGCGGGTGTCGCAGGCGCAGCAATAGCACCGGTCACCTCAGGCGATACCGAAGAATTAAGGTGCCCAGTCAATCCGGCAACACCGAGAAGGACCAAGGCGCCGACCACAAGCAGCCGTTCACCCAGAGAGAGCTTCTGCGCGTTGATGTGTTCCACGTAATCGCGCTCACCTTCGCTGGTGGCTTGTGCGTTTGTTGGGTGATGTGCCACCATATCGTTGTGGCGCGGGTTTAAAATATCGTGATGCGTCATTTTTATTGCTCCTGCGGCACAGCGGGACCGGGTGGATCAAAATATGATGCCCGTTGGGAGGCCCGCGTGTCGGGTGCATGTGGTCGTGCATGGGGCAGAGTTGAAGAGCCGATCTGCAAACTCAGTGTTCAGAAAATCAGACCAATCCGGATACCAGGGTAAACAGGCTGGTCCGCAGCGACGATCCGCGATAGGTCAAGGGGAACGATGCCTTTACGGATTCTCCCATGACCAAGCCATTCGGCGCGATGACTGTCGCGCAACTGTCGATCCTCATTCAGAGCGGCGCTGTTGACCCGGTCGAGGTCGTGCGGTCGATCTTCGAGAGCATCGAAGGCCATCCCGACAAGGCGGTCTTCACGGTGCTTCTAAAGGAACGGGCGATTGACGAGGCCAAAGCTTCCTCACTGCGCATCCGTAGGGGCCGCTCGCTGGGCGCGCTCGATGGTATCCCGATCGCATGGAAGGATCTCTTCGACATCGAGGGCCTTGCAACAACAGCCGGGTCGAAAGTGTTGGCGAGCACTGCGCCGGCGGCAAGCGATGCAGCGACCGTTATGGCGCTTAAGCGGGCCGGAATGATTGCGGTGGGGCGAACGAATATGAGCGAATTCGCCTTCTCAGGCCTCGGCATCAATCCGCATTACGGCACACCGCATAACTCCCACGGCCTTGACGTGCCGCGCATCCCGGGCGGCTCTTCTTCAGGGGCAGCTGTGGCTGTCGGCGCCGGCCTCGTACCGGTCGCGATGGGAACCGATACGGGCGGGTCAGTCCGTATCCCGGCCGCACTTAACGGCCTCGTGGGCTATAAGGGGACGCGCGGCCGATATTCCATGGACGGCGTCTTTCCCCTTGCAAAGAGCCTGGATTCGCTTGGTCCACTGTGCCGAACAGTCAGGGATGCCGTGTGGATCGATGCTGCGATGCGCGGCCTGACCTCATCCGAGGTGTGTGCCCGTCCGCTGAAGGGCATTGAGATTGCGATTCCCACAAATGTGGTCTTCGACGGCATCGAGCCGGGCGTTGCGGCTGCCTTTGACGCGGCGGTGGAACGGCTGGCGAGGACCGGGGCCATCATCAGCCACATGACGATACCCGCTTTTGACCAAACCTTGACTTCGATGACCCGTTACGGAGCGCTGGTAACCGCCGAAGCTTTCGCGCTGCATCGCGAGCGCCTGGCCGGCCCGGAGGCTGCGGGCATGGATCGTCGCGTTGTCATGCGCACGCGTCTTGGCGAAAAGACAGGAATGCCGGACTATATTGCAATCCTGGAGATTCGCGAGCGGCTCATCGCCGAATGCAAGCGGCTGATCGGCGACCGGCTGCTTGCATTCCCGTCCGTCGCCCATGTGGCGCCGCCGATCGCGCCTCTGGAGATGGATGCCGGCCTCTTCTTTGCGACGAACGCCACGACACTGCGAAACACGGCGCTCGGCAGCTTTCTCGATTGGTGCGGCGTGTCGATCGCGTGTGGCGCCGGCGATGCCGGGATGCCGGTCGGCTTCCTGTTG
>NZ_JABEPH010000425.1:0-4525 GCF_013004495.1 Rhizobium sp. SEMIA 4085 | reverse complement strand
CGACGAGCGGTGGGAGCTGGGGGCCGGCCCCTGGCGGGGGACGGGGTGGGGGGTGCGGCGGAGACTGGGTCATGGAAACCGCCGCATTGCGTGCTAGTAACCCATGGAACAAAGGCATTCTGGTCGGTCGGAAGCGCCCGCTTCAGCCGAAGAACGTGTGGTCGATCCGCGTCCGGCTTGAAATGAGCGGGGCGATCCGGGAGCTGGCGCTCTTTAATCTAGCCATCGACAGCAAGCTCCGCGCTTGTGATCTCGTTAAGCTGAGGGTTGAGGACCTCTGGTCAGGCAGTTCGATCCGCGACAGAGCTACCATAATCCAGAAGAAGACGAAGGGGTCCGTCCAATTCGAAGTGACGGAGCAGACGAAAAGCGCGCTCGCGGCGTGGCTCCCGTTCGTTCGAAGGAACGGCGGCAGCTATCTTTTCCCAGGCCGCCGCATAACCTCGCAGCATTTGTCGACAAGGCAGTATGCCCGGATTGTTCATCGATGGGTTGCGTCCATCGGGCTGGAAACCAGCGCCTACGGCACTCACTCGATGAGGCTACCAAGGCCGCGCAGATTTACAAAAAGACGGACAACCTTCGTGCTGTCCAAATTCTGCTCGGTCACACGAAGCTCGAAAGTACCGTCCGATACCTTGGCATTGAGGTAGATGACGCGCTACGGATTGCTGAACAGATTGAATTGTAGATTTTTGGCCATCGGCGGCGGCCGGTGGTCGCCCCCGCGCCAACACCGGTCATTCTGCTTGCCGACTACAGGCGACGCGGAAACGCTCTGACCGCCTGCGCTCATGCTTTAAGGCGTTGAGGGTCAACCTGGACATTCCGCACCTGTTTGTAGCCATGCGGTGATCAAGGCGGCAAAGGTTTCTTGAGAACCCGGCGGGGCGGGGCGGCCGTCCCCCGGATGCCACGCCCACCCTACGAGGTGATCGGTTCCCATGTGCTTGATGAGATCGGCGTGGCTCCGGTTGCCGTTCCGGCTTGTGTCTTTGACCTGCCTGCATATTTCGCCCAGCGTCAGGCCTTGCCACGCCATGCTCGCCGGCGCGAGCTGCCAGTGGGCATTGCCAGGAATGGATTTGAGGCGGCTGCCGATGATCGGCCTGTTTTCGGGACCATGGCATGTGCCGCAAACGAGCCCGGCCGGTCCAAGGGATGAATCCTTGGCGATCATCAGGGGGACATGGCGATGCATGTCTTCGCCCTGGGTCGGGCTGCGGGTCGCGGGATGGCAGTTTATGCAGCGCGGATGAGTGATCACGCGGCTGGCCTCCTCGAATATAGCCTTCGAGCGTTCGCTGGTGCCGGCAATCGCATCGAAATCCGAGACGGCCTTGAGCTGACTGCCGCCGGATGTCTCGGCGTAGCCACGTATCGATCCGAACCCCGCAACGATGCCGAAGGATGCGACGGTTGCGGCAAGCAACATGAGGTAGGATCGCCGAGACATCTTAGACCCTCCGCAGACCCGATTGATCGATCGGCAGTGTTCTCAGTCGCTTTCCGGTCGCCACGAAGATCGCGTTGAACAGTGACGGCGCAACGCCCGGCGTACCGACCTCCCCTATCCCGCCCGGCTTCTCGGAACTGGGGACGATGTGGACCTCAATCTTGGGCGTCTCGTGAATGCGCAGGACAGGCGAGTCGTCGAAGTTGCCTTCCACCACTGCTCCGTCCCTGACCGTAATACGGCCGTAAAGGGCCGCGCTGAGGCCGTAAACGATACCGCTCTGTATCTGTGCCTCGACGGTATCGGGATTGATTACTTGCCCGCAATCGACGGCACAGACGACGCGCTCGGTCTTCAGGCTGCCGTCTTCCCCGATGCTCACCTCGGAAATGGTGGCGGAGAAACTGCCGAAGTCGTCAGACAGGGCGATACCCCTTCCTTTACCTTTGGGAAGTGGCGTCGTCCACGCCACCTTTTCGGCAGCGAGATCGAGAACGGCACGGAGCCTTGGTTTGTCTTTCAGAAGGCGGCGGCGGTATTCCAAGGGATCGATGCCCGCTACGTGTGCGAGTTCGTCAATTCCCCCTTCGATCGCGGGCACGTTCCGGGTAGCGCCCACTCCCCGCCAGTTCCCGGTCAACATGCCATCAGGTGCTTCGTGCCTGGCGAAATCCGTGAATTTGTTCGGGATCGAGTAAGGCGATTCCGCGCCGGCCATGCTGTCCAGGTCGATGCCATCCTTCGTGAAGGCAGGAAACCATCTAGCCATCACCGACGGACCGATCACCCGGTGCCGCCATGACAGCGGCATTCCATCTGGTCCCAGTGTCGCCGTTACCTTGCTGTAGTTGAGATAGCGATAGCAATCGTGGCGAACGTCTTCTTCGCGGCTCCACGTGACCTTGACCGGGCCTTCGACCTGCTTTGCGATCTTCGCGGCAAGGATCACCCCGTCGACATCGAGCCTGCGGCCGAAGCCTCCGCCCAGCAGATGGTTATGGACGACAACCTTCTCTTCGGGAAGCCCCGTAACATCCGCGACGGCTTTCCTCGTCCGGCCCATGACCTGTGTTCCCACCCATACGTCACACCCGTCGGCGCGAACGTGCAGCGTACAGTTCATCGGCTCCATCGCTGTGTGGGCGAGGATCGGAAGGCGGTAGACGAACTCGTGGACCGGACCGTGTTCAGCCTCCACTTTATCGACATCCCCTTCGTTGATATGGGCGAGGGCCTGTCCGTTGACGGCGTCCTCCATCCGCGCCTCAAGATCGTCGATCGTCAGATTGCCGTCAGCTCCCTTCTCCCATTCGATGGCGAGGGCTGCCAGTCCCTTGCGTGCGGCACCCGTGTTGTCGGCTACGACCGCTACCGCATCTTCAATCGTGACGACTTGTCTGACGCCCTTGACGGCCATCGCAGGCCCGTCTTCGACCCTGCCCAACTTGCCGCCGAAGTGGGGACAAATCGCTATTGCCGCGTAAGATACGCCCTCAGGCCTCGCGTCGATCCCGAATTTCGCGGACCCGTTGACCTTCTCTGGGCTGTCGAGCCGGCGGACCGGAGTGCCTATGACTTTGAAACTGGATGCCTCCTTCAACGGTGCGTCCTGAAGAACAGAAATCGCTGCGGCCGACTGTATGAGTTCTCCATACGCAACTCGCCTGCCACTTGCCTCGTGAACGACATGACCGGCGTCCGCCTTGCATGTATCCGCCGGAACATCCCAATCCCTGGCAGCGGCGTTCACGAGCATTGTTCGAGCGCTCGCGCCAGCCTTTCGCATCTGGTCGTAGACCGCGCGGATAGCCAGGGAGCCCCCGGTTATCTGGTCGCCCAGGAGGGGGTTCGAATATAGAGACGGTTCGGCCGGGGCATGTTCAACGGTTACCTGGTCGATGGGGACTTCGAGTTCCTCAGCGAGGAGCATAGCCACCGCGGTATAGATGCCTTGTCCCATTTCCACCGAAGGCATCACGAGGACGATCTTTCCCTCCGCAGGAATGCGGATGAACGCGTTCGGCTCAAAATCGCCGGGCGGCGCGTCGGCTGATCGGGATGGGATCGCGCCGATTACCAGACCTGCTCCTGTCAGGGCAGCTCCGATTAGGAAATGACGGCGGGAAAGGCGAAGATCAATCTGATCGCGGATGGACATCTCATCACCTCGCCTCTGCTGCAAGCTTGATGGCCGCCCGAATGCGGGGATACGTACCGCAACGACAGATATTCCCGGCCATGACGGCATCGATATCCTCGTCCGCAGGCGATGGGTTGGTTGCAAGGAGCGCGGCCGCGGACATGATCTGCCCGGATTGACAGTAGCCGCACTGGACAACGTCGATGTCGAGCCACGCCTTCTGCACCCGCGCGCCCGCCTCGGTTTTGCCGATGGCCTCGATCGTCGTGATCTGTTTCGAGACCGCCTCTGCAACGGGCAAAACGCACGATCTCATCGGCACGCCATCAACGTGTACAGTACACGCACCGCACATCGCGATCCCGCAACCGAATTTCGTGCCCGTAAGACCTATGCTGTCTCGTATGATCCATAAGAGAGGAATGTCACCGTCAACATCGACGGAATGCTTTACGCCGTTCACCAAGAGATCGTATGACATGTGAACTTCGGCTGAAAGCCGCCCCCAACGAACATCCAGTGCGAGCGCAAAATATCAAACGCTCATTGCCGTGGCAACATAATCAAACTGGGCTATAGCCTACCAAGGTCACTCCACGGCGACCACGACCTTATACATTGAGAGGCCGGAGCGTCTGGTATGATGCTCCGGCCTCGTTTGTCATTGGGGTGCGAGCAACACCGCAATGGCTGTGCACAAAGCGGTTGGGCTTGACTCCAGCGCTACGCGTAGCAGGGTTCTTCTTTGATCATGCGTACATTGGACCCTTGTGGCGTCCGCTTTGGGCCGATATTGTTGATATAGTCGCGGATTCAACGTGTCTGCCGTCTCATAGCTGATGGTTCCGTCGGGTAGTGCCTCGTTTATCGAGCTTCGGTGCTGGTGGTAGGTGGCGTGGCCCGCATTTCTATGCTCCCTATGCCGCGAT
>NZ_JABEPH010000424.1:0-4545 GCF_013004495.1 Rhizobium sp. SEMIA 4085 | reverse complement strand
CCCGGCACCGAGGAAGGCACCCCCGAGGGCCGGCAGCGCCCGGTGCTTCAGCCCCTCTAGCGACAGCGGCGTATGATTGATCGTTCCAAGCGTTGTCCTCGCGCACAAAATGACAGGGATCTGCCAACGGGCAAAAACATCGGCGAACAACAGCCGGTCCGTAAGCGGCACCAAAAGGCCGCCGGCCCCTTCCACGACCAGAGGGTGGTCGGTTTCAGGAAGGCTCAGTCGCTCGGGCGCGACCGATACACAATCGAGGCTGGCAGAGAGATGCGGAGATGCTGGTGTCTTCAGTCTGTAAGCCTCCGGGATGATCCGTGCCGGAGAAATGCCGCCCAGCCGTGCGACAGCCTGGCTGTCAGTCTCTTCCTCAAGACCCGCCTGCACCGGCTTCCAGTAATAGCCATCCAGTGCCTGCGTCAGGGCGGCGGCGAACCACGTCTTGCCAATCCCGGTGTCCGTTCCGGTGACGACGCAAGCCTCCGTCATGACCGCTCCTGATCCGCCAGGACGGCTGCAAGCTGCTCGAACATGCTGGAAATCATGCTGGAATTCACGTTAAGCGTGATTGCGATTCTCAGCCGCGCTGTCCCCTCCGGCACGGTCGGCGGACGGATTGCCCTGATGTCGAAGCCTTGGTCGCGCATATGCGCGGCAATTGCGACGGCGCGCGCATTGTCGCCGATCATCACCGGCAGGATCTGGGAACCGCTGCCTTTGGCACCGGTCGCAGCCGCAAGTGCGGAGTTTGCAAAAGCCCGCAGCTTGTCGAGCTCCGCGCGCCGCTGCGGCTCGTCCCCGAGAACGCGCAACGCTTCGCCAACCGCAGCCGCCATCAACGGCGAAGGCGCCGTCGAATAGATGAAACCGCGGGCGCGGTTGACGAGGTAGTCGCAAATGACAGCGCTTGCAGAAAGCAGCGCTCCGGCAACGCCGAGCGCCTTGCCGCAGGTGTGAAGGACGATGAGGTTGTCTTGCACTTCCAGACCTGCCGAAAAACCGCGTCCCCCCGGCCCGAAGACACCGGTTGCATGCGCTTCGTCCACGACCAGGAAGGCGTCATGCGCATTCGCAATGCTTGCAAGTTGAGCAAGCGGTGCGCGATCGCCGTCCATGGAATAGAGGCTCTCGACGGCAATCCAGGCTCTGCCAGTGCCGCCTGACCGGCGCCATCTTTTGATCGCCTCATCGAAGGCGCCAACATCGTTGTGGGCGACCGACATCGCGCGTGCCTTGCTCGCCGCGATCCCCTCATGCGCGCTTGCGTGGATCAGGGCATCGTGGATGATGATGTCCTCGCGCTGCGGAAGGGTCGAAAAGACAGCGAAGTTGGCCGCGTAGCCGCTGCCGAAATAGACGACCCTTTCGGTTCCGAAATATGTGGCTGCCTGCTCCTCAAGCGCTCCGTGCTCGGGATGATTGCCCCGCAGCAGCCTCGACCCCCCTGCCCCGACCGCAACGCCGCGCCCGATCGCTTCGGCAATCGCGTTCTTAAGGCGCTCCGATTGAGCAAGCCCCAGATAGTCGTTCGACGTGAAATCGATGCCGCTCTGGCCGATCAGCGCCCGGGCGCGGCCCTTCCGTTCAAGGCCGGCCAGTGTCCGCTCGTAGCGGGCAAGGCCCGCAAACCTCATGGGGCCGTCTCCCCGCCGTCCAGTTCCATCGGCTTCAGACCGAGGCGGCGAAACAGTGCGCTGTCGTCGTCCTCCCCTGGATTGTCGGCTGTCAAAAGGGTATCGCCGACGAAGATGGAATTGGCACCAGCGAAGAAACAGAGGGCTTGCATCTCATCGCTCATATCGGAGCGTCCCGCCGAAAGCCGCAGGTGCGAGGCCGGCATCAAGATGCGGGCCAGAGCGATCGTTCGCACGAACTCGATCGGATCGACGGGTTCGGCGTCGGCAAGCTTCGAACCCGGGATAGGGATCAGCATGTTGATCGGCACGCTTTCGGGAGGCACGGCCAGATTGGCAAGCGTCACCAGCATCGCGATGCGGTCGGCGGCCGTCTCACCCATCCCGAGGATGCCGCCCGCACAGACCTTGATGCCGGCGTCACGAACATTCGACAGTGTCTGCAAACGGTCGGCAAATGTCCGCGTGGTTATGATCTCGCCGTAGAAGCGTTCGGAGGTGTCGATATTGTGGTTGTAATAGTCAAGCCCCGCTTGCGCGAGCGCAGCGCTCTGTGCCGGCGTCAGCATGCCGAGCGTCATGCAGGTTTCCATGCCCAGGGCCTTGACGCCCTTCACCATGGCAGCGATCGCATCCATGTCGCGATCCTTCGGGCTGCGCCATGCAGCGCCCATGCAATAGCGGGTCGCGCCGCCCTCCTTTGCCTTGCGCGCTTCAGCAAGGACACGTTCGACCTCCATCAGCTTCGAGGCCTTGAGCCCGGTCGAATAATGGGCCGACTGGCTGCAATAGCCGCAGTCCTCCGCGCAGCCGCCGGTCTTGATGGACAGCAGACGGCTCATCTGGACAGCGTTCGGATCGAAGTTTTCGCGATGAACACCGTGAGCACGAAAAAGAAGATCGTTGAACGGCAAATTATAGATAATTTCTGCTGCATCCGCCCGATACCGAGGGATGGGAGGCTCCGCAATCTCGTATGCACCCTTCAGATCAGCCGTTTCAGCCTGCATCGAACGAGGTCCTCCCTTATGGATGCGTTTGCGATATAGATATCTTCCAGCTTTATCTATAATAATGCAGCGCAACATAAGGCAAGAGCGGAGGTGGATTTTCCGCTTAGCGACAGATTGCAGCGATGGGAAAACCGCCTGCTCAGCCGACGATCGCGAAACGCTCGGCGTCAGGGGCCGCGCCGCTTCTTGCCGGCCGCCGGCCGATCCATTGGACATGCCGCTCCAGGACGGTGGCCGCGTGTTCGGTTTCTCCTTCGCGAAGAAAACCGAGGATCGCTCGATGATCGCGGTCCTTGGGTGTCTGCCAGCCCGAGTTCCACGTTGCGAAAAGAAACCGCGCGCTCGCGGCGTGCAGATCATCAATTGCCGCCAAGAGCCGCGGCATCGCGCAAGGCGAAAGCACCAGCCGGTGAAAGCGCCTGTTTGCCGCTTCCCAGCCGCGAACATCAACGGCCTGGTCGCCTTCAAGGGTGGCGCATTCGGCCTGGTCGAGGATGGACGGCGTCAGGTGGGGAGCCGCATGGCGAAGCGCCAGGACTTCGAGCGCGGCGCGCATGCGCGCTACTTCCTGCACTTCTGCAAGATCGAATGACGCAACGCGGACGCCTCGCCTCGGCTCGCTGATCGCAAGCCCCTGCGCCTCCAGCCGCCGAAGTGCCTCACGCACCGGTACATGGCTGGAGCCGAATTCCTCGGCGATATGATCCTGCTTGAGTTTGGAGCCGGGTGCGAGCTGTCCTGTCACGATCCGGTCAGCAAGGACGCGGCTTATCCGCACGGCAATTGTCTCGTCACTGTGATGGGTCATTTTTTATAGATAATTCGCTTCGCCACGACTGTCGAGACGGCAACCGCCTCATGGCCGCGGTCAAGAATTGCTGGCAAGCTGGGCATCGTAAAGGCGCCTGTAATGGCCGCGCCGCTTTAGCAACTCGGCATGCGAACCCTCTTCCACAACACGTGAGCCGTCCACGACAACGATCCGGTCCGCGTCGCGTATTGTTGCCAGCCGGTGCGCGATAATCAGCGTCGTCCTGCCTTCGGCAAGCTTGGCCAGCGATCGTTGTATCTGACGTTCGGTCTCTGTATCGAGCGCCGACGTCGCCTCGTCGAGAATGAGGATCGGCGGGGTCTTCAAGAACATGCGGGCAATTGCCAGGCGTTGTTTCTGGCCGCCCGACAATTTGACGCCGCGTTCGCCGATCATCGTATCCAGCCCGTCTGGCAGCGACGCAATCATGTCGTCAAGCTTGGCGCGCATAGCGGCCTCGACAATATCGGCTTCGCCGGCGTCCAGCCTTCCATAGGCGATGTTTTCGCGAATCGTTCCTGCGAACAGAAAGACATCCTGCTGCACGACACCGATCTGACGTCTGAGCGAGGCGAGTTTCATATGGCGGATGTCGATGCCGTCCACCGAGATGGCCCCGTCGCCGACTTCATAAAAGCGTGGCAGCAGCGAGCATATCGTCGTCTTTCCTGCGCCAGAGGGGCCGACGAATGCAACCGTCTCGCCTGCCCTGATCGTCAGATTGACATGCTTAAGCGCCGCCTTGCCGCTGCTATAGGCGAAAGACACGTCGCGATAGGCGATTTCGCCCCTCAAATGATCGACTTCGATCGCGTCGGGCGCATCCTCGATATCGGGTTCTGTGTCGATCAGTTCGGTAAACCGCCGGAAACCGGCAATGCCTTTCGGGTAGGTTTCGATAACCGAGTTGATCTTCTCGACGGGTCGGAAGAAGACGCCGACGAGAAGCAGGAAACCAATGAAGCCACCGGCCGTCAGCTCGCCCGCCAGAACGAAATAGCTGCCGGCGATCATCACGATCATCTGCGTCAGCCGCATGCTCATGTAACTCAGCGATGTGCTGGCAGCCATGATGAGGTAGGCTTCG
>NZ_JABEPH010000423.1:0-4568 GCF_013004495.1 Rhizobium sp. SEMIA 4085 | reverse complement strand
CTCGAACATGGAGTAATCGCGGCGCAACCGTCTGCGGCTTTTTGGCTGGCGAGGGTGGTTGCCCCCGATAGGATGGAAATACGGGCTCTCGATTGGAACCGGGCCCAAACATCGGATGGAGGCAACCGTGAACCAATATATTGGGCTTGATGTGTCGTTGAAAGATACCGCGATTTCGATTCGACAGGATGGAAAGCGGATCTGGCGGGGAAAGTGTCCTTCGGATCCAAAGCTCCTGGCTGAGGTGATCCGCAAACACGCCCCGCAGGCCAGGGGCGTCGTCTTTGAAACAGGGCCGTTGTCGACGTGGTTCTATCATGCCCTGACGGCCGAGGGGGTGCCGGCGATCTGCATTGAAGCGCGGCACGCGCAAAAGGTATTGAACGAGACGCTCAACAAGACCGACGCCAATGATGCGGATGGCTTGGCGCAACTCGCTGAAGCAGGCTTTTACAAAGCGGTTCGCGTCAAGTCGTTTGACGCTATGATGGCCCGCACATTGGTGGCTGCCCGCGAACAACTCCTTTACATCTCAACACAACTTGGCAATCAAATCCGGGGCCTGATGAAGACCTTCGGTCTGATCATCCCGAAAGGGAAGGGTCGGGTCTTTGATGGCGATGTGCGAAAGCTTTTAGATGGCAACAACGAGCTTGCGAAGATTATCTTGCCTCTTCTGGAGGCCTGGCACGATATCCGCAAGCGCGCAGCCGATCTTGGTCGCCAGTTGCTCATAGTGGCACGTCGGAGCGAAGCCACGAAGCTATTGATGACAATTCCGGGAATCGGCGCGGTCACGGCGGTGTCCTACGTTACGGCAATTGAAAATCCAGAAAACTTTCGAACGTCGCGCTCGGTGGGCGCCTGGCTTGGGCTGACAACGCGGCGTTATCAGTCAGGGGAGGTCGATTATGACGGCCATATCTCGCGAAGGGGTGACAATCGTTTACGTGGGCTGCTTTATGAAGCCGCGACAGCGCTTCTGACGAGAACTAGTGCCAGGACCGAGAGCAGTCTCAAGCGTTGGGGACTTAAGCTGCGGGAGCGACTTGGCTTCAAGCGGGCCGCTGTGGCAGTCGCCCGGAAACTCGCGGTCATAATGCACAGCATGCTCAAAACGGGAGAAGTGTTCAACGCATCGGCTGGCGCGACCATATAGGAGACGCTCAGCCTTCGTCCCTCAGCGCGCCATCTAACTTTGGGTGCTGAGCGTCCCTGCTGCGGACGTGGGCAGGATCATTCCGCTTCTGGTGGCTGCAGTTCGTTGAGACTGCGCCTCGAACATTAGGAAGATCCCACCTGCGAAGACCATTGTGCGGCGACATTTGTCGACCGCGGAGACAACCCTGCTCCCAGCACTGGACAGCTTTGACGGCACTGCACCGGCGGTGAGGGCAGATTCACCCAATCAATTCCGCCGTGTTGCATATCTCGCAAGCCGGAGAGGTCGCTGCTCAAATCAGCTTGACGGACGGAATGCGATTAGACAACCACCAGTGATGCGAACCATCGATCTGCACCAGTTCGCCAAAGCAGTCGCGCCGGCCGCGTGGCTGGAAAACCCGCTTCTTGCGCTCGCGACGCGAGATCCAGATGCCGGCCTCGGTCATCCATTGCCGCAGCGTCTCCTTGGCCACCGAGATCCGGTGCAGCTCGATCAGCTTCTCGCGCGCCAGCGTCGGACCGAAATCCAGATAGCGCTCCCGGATCAGATCCAGCGCCGCATTGCGAAGCTCCTCGCTGTGGCGCCGGTTGCTCGGTTGTGATCGCTTCTTGGAAACAAGGCCGGCTGGACCATTCCGGTCATAAGCCTGCAGCAGCCGATGGACCTGACTTCGACTGAGGTCGAGCAGTTCGGCAGCCTGGACAACGCTCAGGCGTTCGTCACGGATCTTCTGGATGACTTCGAGGCGATGCAACTCTTTCTGCGACATGGTGATCATAAAGGACATGACGACTCCGACCGCTCATGGTCTCGACCAGGCTGAAGATCGTCATCCTTGCTCCCAACGTTGGCTTTGACCAGTGCGTCGAGAGGCGAGACTGTCGCATCTCTAACTGGCCTATGTGTCGCATTTCTAAAATGCCGCTACAAACAATGTGGCGGCTAGGTTGAAATGTCCGTTCTGGCGCAAAGTAGAAATGTCACTTTGGGCGCGTCGCCAGCCAGTTAGAAATGCGACACGCGACATGTCCACTTGCACTGTGGCAAGCCCCCGACCGGACCGGCTGGGCCGGGTTGCAAGGGAAGGGAGGGGGCGGGTGAGGCAAACCCCTTCGGCTTTAGCTTTCTCACTGGCAATTGTTCTTTTGCCGCTCGATACTCTCTGTCATCTGCATGGCGCAGGGTAGGGATCAAAGCCGCACGATGCTTCCGGAAATCAAACTGCAGGGTGACGTCGATGTCGCCGCGCTGTCACCACTTCTGCGCGGCATGCTTCTTTCGGTTGCCTATGCTGACGGTGAGGGTGGCATAGGATTGACAGCAACCGGCGCCATGAACCGCAAGTTCGTGCATTGGGCGGCGGTGCACTTCCTCTGGCCAGGATTCACAGCCGAAGATCTCTACAGCATGAACAAGGTACTCAATGAAAGCGACATGCCACCGCTTTGGGTCGTGCGCGACATGACCCGTCATCTGAAGCTTCTTCGCAAAAACAAAGATGTGCTGCTGCCAACCAGACGCGGCCGGGAGTTCCTGGTGAACCCGCAAGCCTTCTTCGATCTGGTCGCCACGGATTATCTCTATTCGTATGTCCACGCCACCGAGCGAGAACAGGAGGTGCGGGCGCGGTTACGCTGGTGGCGCATGTTCCTCAATCTTCTCAATATCAAGGCCAGAGAAGGGTGCACGCCAATGGACGTTGTGAAGATCCTCTATCCAGACCTGGCGCCTCTGTCGGACACCGAAATGACCCTGGAAGCCTGGAAGTTGAGATCCGATCTCCAATATGGCGTCTTTCGGCGCTTATGCTGGCTCGGCTTGCTCTATGAAGCACGAGAGGGGCTCACGCTCCTTCAGGATGGAACCTTCCACAAGACGCCACTTTGGCCCGCTTGCCTGCAGTTGGAGTCGGATGCGCAAAGTGACATCGGCGTGCATTGACGATCTTTATTCCGCAGCTGGCTGTCTCAACAGTGCTTTCTCACGCCGCGCAATCACCGCCGGATCGTTCATGAAATCCGTCTGCTTGCCCGGCCTGCGGCCCCGCGGTGTGTAACCGTTCTTCTCGCTGTTGGTCTTCACCTTCGGCGGCAATCGCTGATCCTGCTGTTCCTTGATGTAGGCCAGCACGTCGGAAAGCCGCTTGTTCTCGGTGATCGCCGCATGCGTCACCCGCTGGTCCTTGTCGAACACCCGATACGGCAGCGAATGGCCTTTCCAGCGCACGTCCAACCGGCCATCGGCAAAGGCATAGGTCTCGACATAGCGACCGACCAGCCCACGCGTGATATCGGTCTCTTCCAGCATGATCCGCTGGCGCTCGAACGAGAACGTCAGCTGCGCCCCGACATACCGCTGCTCACGCTTGCACAGAATGTCCTTGAGCCGGTCCAACGCCAGGTTCACCGGCCGATGCAGATTGTCAGATCGGGCAGGGGCAACTGCAAACCGCGCGTTGTAGCCTTCCATGAAATTGGGCAGAAAGGCATTGCCCGCCTGCATGTCGCAGATCCCTGCCAATCGCATATCCTTGATCAATCGGTCCTGCAATGTCTGGTTCATGCGCTCGACGCGGCCCTTGGCCTGGCTTGAATTTGCGCAAAGAATCTCGATGTTTAGCTCGCAAAGCGCCCGGCCGAACTGGGTCATGCCCTGACCGCCCTTGGCGTCCTTCTTCGCCACCCGGAACACCGAATGCTTGTCGGAATAAAACGCCACCGGCGCCCCGTGATCCTGCAGATAGAGTTCCAGCGCCGCGAAATAACTGAAGGCGCTTTCCGAGCCCACAAAGCGCAACTGCATCAGCTTGCCCGTCGCATCGTCGATGAACACCAAAAGCGTACATGGTGGCCCACGATCTTCGAACCAGCGATGCTCGGAGCCGTCGATCTGCACCAGCTCACCATAAGCCTCGCGCCGCAATCGTGGCTGATGGAAGCTGCGACGCTGCTGGCGCGATCGCCAGATACCGGCCGCCGTCATCCATTGCCGCAGCGTCTCGCGCGACACCGTCAGCCCATCGAGCTCTGCAAGCTTCTCGGCCGCCAGCGTCGGCCCGAAATCCCAATAGCGCTCGCGAATGAGCGTCAAAGCATAATCGCGAAGCCCATCGTTGATCCGGTTGTTCGACGGCCGGCCGATCGCCTTGTGCCGGATCGACGCCGCGCCACCCGTTCTGATCCGCTCCAGCAGCCGGCGCACCTGGCGCTCGCTCAGCGCCAGAACATGCGCCGCCGACATCAACGTCATTCGACCGTCGATGACTTTCGACAAAACCTCGATCCGCTGCAGGTCACGCTCGCTCATCGCAATCAGTCCCATCGGCAATCTCCCACGTCATCAAACGCGGGGAGTGTGACATTCTTACTTTGCAGAAACAGGACACTTTAACTTTGCGGCTACA
>NZ_JABEPH010000040.1:0-24265 GCF_013004495.1 Rhizobium sp. SEMIA 4085 | reverse complement strand
GAATTGCGTCACGCTTCCCTGATTGAGGGTTGCGGTATTGCCGCCAAGCAGCAAGGCTTCCGAAGGTTCCGTCGTCGCATAGACGAAAATCGCGCCCGACTGGGAAAATATCCTCGGCAGTTCCTGGCGCAGTTCCTCGCGCAGCTTGTAGTCGAGATTGGCAAGCGGTTCGTCGAGCAGCACCAGACCTGCATTCTTGACAAGGGCGCGCGCAAGCGCGGTCCGCTGCTGCTGCCCGCCTGACAGGTTGAGCGGAGTACGCTCGAGATACGGCGTCAGCTTCAGGAGTTCTGCCGCCTTGCGCACTTCCACATCGATCGTCTTCGCGTCCCGGCCAGCGATCCTGAGCGGCGAGGCGATATTCTCATAGACGGTAAACGCGGGGTAATTGATGAATTGCTGGTAGACCATTGCGACATTGCGCTTCTGCACCGGCACGCCGGTCACATCGGCGCCATCGAAATGGATGGAGCCGCTGGTTGGACGGTCAAGTCCAGCCATGAGGCGCATCAACGACGTCTTGCCGGAGAGCGTCGGTCCAAGCAGGACGTTCAGCGTGCCCCGTTCAAGTGTCAGATCGGTCGGGTGAATATGGTATTCACCACCTACCATCTTAGCGGCATTCCGCAATTCAAGCATTCCGGTTCCCGTGCCTCCTCACGACGGGGACGACATGGCGCCTCATCCCGCAAGTTGCGCAGGGATCGCGGCCATGTACTCCTCCAATTTCTGTACTTCATCCATCTGCAGATATAGCCCGTTCTTGGTCCTTCGCCACAGGATGTCTTGAGCGGTGACGGCCCATTCGTTGCGGACGAGATAGCGGACCTCGACCTCGTAGAGATCGGAACCGAAGCAGTGGCCGAGATCGGCGATAGATTTAGCCTCTGCAAGCAGGCTCGCGGCGCGCGTGCCGTAGCGGCGCACCAGCCGGCGGGCATGGGCCTCGGCAAGGAACGGATAGTCAGCCTTCAGCCTGCTCACCTCGGCCGCATAGCCCTTGACCGGGAAATCGCCGCCCGGCAGATGGCTCCTCGCTGTCCACGGGCCGCCCTTCGTGCCGATCGCCTCGCCGATCTTTTCCAGCGCATGCTCCGACAGCCGCCGGTAGGTGGTCAGCTTGCCGCCGAAGACATTGAGCAGCGGCGCCTCGCCACCTTTGCCTTCGAGCTGCAGCACATAGTCGCGCGTCGCCTCCTGTGCCTTCGAGGCGCCGTCGTCATAGAGCGGCCGCACCGCCGAATAGCTCCAGACGATGTCGTCCGGGGTCACCGGTGCGTTGAAATACTCGCTGGCGGCGGCGCAGAGATAGCCGGTCTCCTCCGCAGTGATGCGCACGTCCTTGGGATCGCCGCTATAGTCGCGGTCGGTGGTGCCGATCAGCGTGAAGTCGTCCTCGTAGGGGATGGCGAAGATGATGCGGTTGTCGGGATTCTGGAAGAAATAGGCCCGCGGCCCCTCGAACTTCTTCTTGACGACGATGTGGCTGCCCTGCACCAAGCGCACATGGCGGGCCTCGGTCTCGCCAAGGGCTGCACGCAGCACCTGGTCGACCCAGGGACCGGCGGCATTGACCAGCATGCGGGCCTGATGCCGGCGCCTTTCGCCGCTCAGTATATCGCAGCTGTCGATTTCCCACAGGCCGTTCTTGCGCCGCGCCGCCACCACTTTGGTGCGCGGCATGATCAGCGCACCGCGGTCGGCGGCATCGCGGGCGTTGAGCACCACCAGGCGGGCATCGTCGACCCAGCCGTCGGAATATTCGAAGGCCTTGGCAAACACCGGCTTGAGCGGCCGGCCCGCCGGATCGCGGCGCAGGTTCAGCACGGCGGTCGGCGGCAAAAGCCTGCGGCCGCCAAGATGGTCGTAGAAAAACAGCCCCAGCCTGATCAGCCAGGCCGGCCGGATGCCACCCTTGTGATAGGGCAGCACGAAGCGCAGCGGCCAGATGATGTGCGGCGCCATCGCCCAAAGCACCTCGCGCTCCATCAGCGATTCGCGCACCAGCCGGAACTCGTAATGCTCCAGATAGCGCAAGCCCCCATGGATCAGCTTCGTCGCCCCAGACGACGTGCCAGAGGCAAAGTCGCCCATCTCCGCCAGCGCCACAGAATAGCCGCGTCCAGCAGCATCCCGGCAAATGCCGCAGCCGTTGATCCCGCCGCCAATCACGAAAAGGTCGTGATGTGTTTGGCCCACTTTATCCCTCCCCGTGCGCCGCAGTCGATTTGCGCAAACCGCACAAATCGAAACTTTTTGAAGTAAAAACGAAAACCATTCGCGTGTCAAACGAATGTTTCTTGCATCAAGACGGGATAAGAAAAAGCCGCCACCCGATCGGGTAGCGGCGCATTATGAAGCGGCCGAGAGCGTAGGAAAAACCGGCATGAACCGGGCTGTTTTCCTAGCCCTCCAGCCACTTTACCTGTTCGGGCGTAAGCTCGATGTCGAGGGCCGAAAGGCTATCTTCCAGTTCGGCGATCGTGCGCGGGCCGATCAGCGGAATGACTGGGAACGGCTGGGCGATCACATAGGCGAGCGCGATATGGATCGGGTTTCGGCCGAGCTTTTTTGCGAGCTCATTTGCGCGGTCGCGGCGTGCGAAATTGCGATCGGAATACCAGCAACGGACGATTTCCTCATCATCGTGCTTGTCGCGTCCTGCCCGGTCGGTGAAGAAACCGCGGCCTTGGCTGGACCAAGCGAAGTTCGGAACCTGCTTTTCGTTCAGCCACTTCTTCCATTCGTCATCCGAGGCCGCGACGCATCCAGCCCAGATCGGATCGAGCATTTCGGCCAGCGAAAAGTTATTAGAAAGCGCCGCAGGCGCTTTCTTGCCGGTCTTTGCCGCATAGGCCATTGCCTCGTCCATCCGCTCACGGGTCCAGTTCGAGCCGCCGAAAATCCCGCGGATGCGGCCGCGATTGACTTCGGCATCCATGGCATCGACGAACTCTCCCACCGGAATATCGGTATTGTCCCGATGCATGAAGTAGATGTCGACATAGTCCGTCTTCAACCGCTCGAGCGACTGATCGAGTTGCTTGGCGATCATGTCCGGATAGCAGAGCGGCGAATGCGCCCCCTTGCCGATCAGCACGATCTCGTCACGCGAAACATTGCGGCTCGTGTGCCAATCGCCGAAGATGCTCTCCGTCTTGCCGCTTCCGTAAACATAGGCCGTGTCGAAGACGTTGCCGCCCGCCTCGTAGTAGGCATCGAGCGTCAGCGAGGCGGCCGCAAAGTTCGGAAAGAACTCGAATCCAAGTGTTACGACAGAGGCGGGTTTAGAGATGCCTGGTATCTGGCGCTGCGCAATGCTGCTGCCAGGCCGGACTGCTCCGCCCGCAATATTCGTGGTTCGCTTCGACGCCTTCTCGACACCATATTCGAGGCCGACAGAGGCCCGCCATTTGTCGAGAACGCGAAGATTGCCGGTGGAATCGGCCCAGCTCATGCCCGGCGAAGCGAATTCCTTCTCTCCGGCGCGGATTGCATCTCCGGCCGCGTCGACTTCGAAGGAATAGAGCCAGCGGTCTTCCTTGACCTCGACCGTTTCCTGCTCGGCTCCCTTGAAAATCTCAATCGTGCCGATGCCGCCCTTGTGACCTGAGGCGAACCAGAAATCCTTGACCTCGATGCGGCCTTCGGAGCCGATGACGCGAAGCGTATTGTCCTGCTGGGCCATGATGGAGCAGGAGACTTCGGCAATGATGCCGTTTTGGAATTTCAAGACGGCGGAGGCCCATTCGTCTACGCCGGACTGTCCGAGGTGCGCCACGCCGGAAACCTTCTCCGGCTCGAGGAACGGTGTGCCTTCAACCGCACCGGCGATCAGCCGCGCCATCGAAACGGGGTAGCCACCGACATCCAGGATGCCGCCGCCTGCCGTGTCGTTGGCGAATAAACGATGCTCGGGCTTGAAGCTGCCCATGTTGAAGCCGAAGCTTGAGCGGATGATGCGCACCGTGCCGATCACGCCGCTTTTCACCAGTTCGACGATCTTCGCCGTCTGAGGATGCAGGCGGTACATGAAGCCCTCGCCAGCAAAGACACCGGCCTTCTGCGCTTCGTGGTAGATCGCATCCGCATCGAAGGCCGAAAGCGCGATCGGCTTTTCCACCAGCACATGCTTTCCAGCGCGAATCGCCTTGATCGCCCACTCGGCATGGCCGGTATGCGGGGTGGCTATATAGACGGCGTCGATCTCCGGATCGGTCAGCAGCGCGTCATAGCCCTTAACGATGCGAGCGCCGGGAAAGCCATCGCCAAGGCCGGGCTTTTCCGGATTGCGGCTCGCGATCGCCACCAGCTTACCCGTACGCGAATGGGCAATGCCGTCTGCGAAGGTGCGGGCGATGGTGCCGGGGCCGATGATGCCCCAGCGGATCGGTTGTTCTGAACTCATGACTATTCCTCTTTCGTATCTTCGTCTTGGGAGCGGATTTCGTCAGCGCAAGCGATTGCCTTCGCTGTCGAACAGGAAGGTGCGTTTTGCCGACAGCGCGACGGTGAGCGTGTCACGATCGGCTGCAGAACGGGATTCCGGACGTTCGATGATGAGTGGCTGGCCGCCCGCAGCGGTCGCATAGATGTAGCTGGTATTGCCGAGGTGTTCGGCAACATCGACCGCGACGGTGAGGTCGGCGTCGCCACTGCCCTGGTCGGAAAAATGCTCGGGTCGCACGCCGAGCGTTACTTGCGCCCCTTTTCCGGTTGCCGCCAAAACCGGCAGCGTCAGGCGGACGTTCCTCTCGCCCGCCAAGGCGATTGTCACGTTCGATGCATCGCGTTCAACAACCTCTGCCGCCAGAAAATTCATCTTCGGCGAACCCACGAAACCGGCAACGAACTGGTTAGCCGGATCGTCGTAAAGATCGAGCGGCGCGCCGATCTGCTCGATGTTGCCGGCGCGCAGCACGACGATTTTGTCGGCAAGCGTCATCGCCTCCGTCTGATCGTGCGTGACATAGATCATCGTCGCGCCAAGCTGCTTGTGCAGCCTGGAGATTTCCACGCGCATCTGCACGCGCAGTTCTGCATCGAGGTTCGAGAGCGGTTCGTCGAAGAGGAAGACCTCGGGCTCGCGAACGATGGCGCGGCCGATCGCAACACGCTGGCGCTGGCCACCTGAGAGTTGCCTGGGGCGCCGTTCCATCAATTCCTTGATCTGCAGGATCTCGGCGGCGTGGCGCACCCGTTTCTCGGTATCCTCTTTCGGGTTGCCGTTCATGCGCAAGCCGAAAGAGAGGTTTTCTGCTACCGTCATATGCGGGTAGAGCGCATAGGATTGGAAAACCATGGCGATGCCGCGGTCGGCGGGCTCGACATTGTTGACGACCCTGCCGCCGATCGTGATCTCGCCCTCCGAGATATCCTCGAGGCCGGCGATCATCCTGAGCAGGGTGGATTTTCCACAGCCCGAAGGGCCGACGAAGACGACGAACTCGCCGTCCTTCACGTCGAGATTGGCGCCATGGATCACGCCGAAGGCGCCAAAGCGTTTTACAACATTCCTGAGTGAAAGCTCCGCCATGCGGCCTCCCCTATTATTTGATTGCGCCGGCCGCGATGCCGGCGATGAAGTGGCGCTGCAACAGCACGAAGACGACGAGGATCGGCGCGGTCAGCAACATCGCACCTGCCATGATGCCGCCCCAGGAGACCTTGGTGAGGCCGATCAGCGTTCCAAGAGCCACCGGCGCTGTCATCATTCCGGGCCTGGAATTGATGAGCAGCGGCCAGAGATAGTTGTTCCAGGATGCCAGGAAGAGAATGATCGAGAGCGCCGCCATTGTCGGACGGGCAAGCGGCAAGGCGATGCGCAGGAAGATCTGCCACTCCTTGACGCCTTCGACGCGGGCGGCATCGAAGAGCTCGTTCGGCATCATCGAGAAGGACTGGCGCATGAAGAGCACGCCCAGCGAATTGAAGAGCGGCGGGACGATCAGCGCCACCCAGGGATTCGCCAGCTTGAATTCACGCGCCACCATGATGAATTGCGGGATCACGACGACGGCGAAAGGCAAGGTGATCGTGCCGAGAATGATGGCTGTGACGACGGAGCGGCCAGCGAATCGATAGCGGGCAAGCGCCCAGCCGGCCATCGATGTCAGGAGCACCGACAAGAAGGTGTAGATGACCGCGACGGTGATCGAGATGAACATCGCCCGGAGAAAATTCGTATCGGCCTCCAGGTTCTTGAAATTCTCAACGAAATTCGTCGACGGCCAGAGCACGATGTCCGGGCTGAAGATGCCATTGTCCGGCATGGTGGAGAAAACGAACATCATCCAGAGCGGAAAGAGCCAGATGATGGCAAGCGGCGTCAGCACGACATGCAGCGCAATCTTGCGCATCAAGAGGGACTGCGACTTGGACCTCGACTTCATTTCGGTTCCCTCCCCACCCAGAGATTAAAAAGCGAAATTGCAATCGCCAATGCAGCTATCGTGTAGGCGATCGCCGACGCGTAGCCGAAATTCAGCGATGTGAAGCCCTGTCGGTAAAGAAGCAGGCCGAGCGTTTCCGTGCCCCCGCCCGGGCCGCCGCGATTGGTAATGAGGAAGGGTTCGGTGAAGAGCTGCATCGTGCCGATCACCGACAGCACCACGCAGAAGAGGATGATCGGCTTCAGGAGCGGCAGGGTGATGTGAAAGAACTGCTGTATTTTACTGACGCGATCGAGCGTCGCAGCCTCGTAGACATCCTCGGGGATCGACTGCAAGCCGGCTAAGATGATGATCGCGTTGTAGCCGGCCCAGCGCCAGGTAACGGCGATTATGACGAGGGCCATCGCCGCGTTCGCATTGTCGAACCAGGAAACGGGAGCGATGCCGACCGAACCGATCAACTTGTTGACGATGCCGAAGTCGATGCTGAACATCAGCCGGAAGACGGCGGCATAGGCGACCTCGCCGACGACGACGGGCGCGAAGAAGGCGAAGCGGAAAAGAGGCCGCGCCTTCAGCAGCGGCGAATTTAAGAGCACCGCCATGACGGTTGCAAGCGCAATCATCACCGGCACCTGGATGACCAGGATGATCAGCGTGTTGTAGAGCGCGTTATAGAAAGCCGGGTCGCCGAAAAGGCGCCCCCAATTCGACGCAAGGCTAAATTTCCAGGGATTGACGCGCGTATTCTGGAACGAAATCAAGAACGAGTTGATGATCGGCCAGACCCAGAAGGTCGCGAAGACCAGCAGATAGGGCGCAAGGAACGCATAGGCGCTCCGGGTCCTGAACGGCATTTATTTCCTCCTCACAAGCAAAACGAGCCACCATGTAGGTGAATGCCGGGCGCGCACCAGGCGCCCGGCCGGTTGCTCATTCTGCGATCGGAAGGCCGGTCGCCGAGGCGATCTGGTTGGCCGCATCGTCAAGTGCAGCTTTCGCATCCGGATAACCGCCCGCGAAATACTTCGTCTGCGCTGCCTTGTAGATCGCGTCCGCATCGCTCTGAAACGCCGTCCCGCGGCTCGGTACGATCTTCGGCAGCGTCGAAAGGATATCTGCCCAGACCTTCTGCC
Source organism: Rhizobium sp. SEMIA 4085 (assembly GCF_013004495.1). Taxonomy (NCBI): domain Bacteria; kingdom Pseudomonadati; phylum Pseudomonadota; class Alphaproteobacteria; order Hyphomicrobiales; family Rhizobiaceae; genus Rhizobium; species Rhizobium sp. SEMIA 4085. The sequence continues at coordinate 16,737 of NZ_JABEPH010000040.1, read as the reverse complement.
CGCCCCAATAAGGCAGCGGCTCGTTGACGAAAGGATCCTGGACGGCCGACAGCAGCGAGGGGACGAGGCCGAAGGACTTCAGCATCGTGACCTGGCCCTCATTGGTTGCCAGCGCATAGTTCAGATAGGCCCAGGCCGCTTCCTTGTTTTCGGAATTGGCGTTGATGGCTAGCGACGAACCGCCAAGGTTTGCGGCATGCGGGCCGTCAGCCGTGAGGCTCGGCATCATGTAGACGCCCCATTTGCCTGAAAGGTCCGGCGAGCCTGAGCGTATCGTGCCCTCGTACCAGCCGCCATACATCTGGCTTGCGACCTTGCCGGCGGTATTGGCCTGGATTTTCTGGTCCCAGATGGCGGCTGTCAGCGTACCGGCGTCCTTCATCTGCTTGACCTTTTCGAGGGTCGCGACGCAGGCCGGCTGGTTGATCGTGATCGCCTGGCCGTCGGTGGAGAAATAGCCGCAGCCCTGCTCGTTGGCGATCATCCGGAACCACTCGCTATCGCCGTTGAAATCGGCCTGGGCCATCACGACGCCGGGATTGGCTTCGGAAATCTTCTTACCGGCGGCGATGAAATCGTCCCAATTCTTGATCGTGGCCGGATCGACGCCGGCCTTTTCATAGAAATCGCGGCGGTAAAAGACGGCGACCGGGCCGGAATCCCACGGCATCGCATAGGCAATGTCATCCACCTCCAGCTCGGTGCGTTTGAAGTCCGGGAATTTCGCCTGGATTTCCGCCGTATAGCCGAGATCCTTCAGGTTGGCGAAGCAGTCCGGGAAGCGGTTCCAGAAGATTTCTGCCTCGAAATTTTCGATCGTCACGATGTCCGGCAGGCCGTCGCCGCCGGCTGCGCAGCCGGCAAGTGTCTTGTCGAAGACTTGGCTGTTTCCGAGGTCTTCGACCGTGACCTTGATATCGGGATATTGCTTGTTGAAGCCTTCGAGCGTGGATTTCAGCGCCGACGCCGCGACGTTCCAGCTCCAGATGGTGAGATTGCCCGACTGCGCGAATGCGGAACCGGAAGAAAGCAGTGCGACCGCAGCGGTCGCACCGATAAGTTTGAAGCGCATTGAAAATCCTCCCTTTTCAATTGCCGTCCTTTAGCGAACGTGGCTAAGTTATCCGTAAGGGAGCCGCTGTCTCCTAAAAAGGGAATATCAATTTGGCGGAAAGTAAGGTTGCCAGCAGAGCCATCTATCAGCCGGGCGCAAGCAGCATCGAAGGATCGCCGACAGAGCTGCAGCTATTTCATGCCCATCCACCGGTGATGGCGATGCCGCACTGGCATGCGCAGGTGGAGGTGAATTACATCATGCGGGGCACTGTGCATTACCGCATGAACGATCACGAAATGACGCTCAAGGCCGGCGACATGTGCCTATTCTGGGGCGGCCAGCCGCATCAGATGGATGAATCCTCGGAAGATTCGCTCTACGCAGGTGCCCATTTGCCGCTTGTCTATTTCTTCCGTCTCCGCCTTCCCGCTGAAATCTCCAGCCGCCTGATGAAGGGCTCGACGCTGCTGACGTCTGCCACCGATGCCGCGGACAAGGAGAACTTTTCCCGCTGGTTCCGCTACGCGAATTCGGGCAATCCGGCAAAGGCGCAGCATGCCGTCGACGAGTTGCTGCTCCGTATCGAGCGCATCGCATTCGAACCCTATTCGATGACGGTCGTCGGCTACGGTGGAAGGGAGGCCGATCAGCCCCATGCGCAACCGTCACGCAGCATAGTCAGGATGTGCGATTTCATCGCCGCTAATTTCATGGAGGACATCGACACCGTCGATATCGCCCGGGCGGCGGACCTGCATCCGAAATATGCAATGAACGTCTTCAAGAAATCGACTGGTATGACGCTCAGCAAATATCTCAATCTGCTGCGCCTCTCCCGCGCCCAGGCATTGCTGATGGCCGACGATACCAATGTGCTTCAGGTGGCGATGGACAGCGGTTTCGGCTCCATCAGCGCCTTCAACAAGTCCTTCCGCCACATCGCCGGCATGTCGCCCTCGGACTTCCGAAGAGACATTCGCCTCGCCACATCGAGTGGCGCGCCGGCAAGCTAGGCTGGTTCCCGTCCATAAACGGTAAACTTCTGAAACTGTGTGAAGAATCACGATATTGCCGGGCCCGACAGCCGTGAGGCGGAGCCCGAGGAAGTCTGTCCTACAAGACGACCAGCGCGATCCGGCGCAAACCTTTGAAGAGATCAACCGGATGCTGCTGGCTCGTAGAGGTCTCAACCGCATACCGGGATAGATCTGAGCCGCCTTGAGCCAAGCCTGAACCATTCCCGGCCCGCGCCAGGCCCGATCAGCGAGCCCCGGATTGCGAGCGCCCAGGCATAGGAGCAATATACGGAATACATAATATTCATCTGGCCGTCTGGGGAACTCGGCGATCATGTTACGCAATCACTTAATACTCGCCGTCGCCGGCGTCGTTCTCGTTCTAAGTCTCGTCCTGGCCGGTCTATGGATCTGGACGGGAAACGTCATCGTCTCGATCATGTCCGAGCGCCTGATCCGAGAGGTGACGCATGCTGTGCATCGCGACGTCGGTCATTTGGTGAGCGGCGCCGACAAAGCGGTTTCCCGGTTGGCCAATGGTCTTGTTCGTCACGACCTATCGCCCGGCGACCCAGATGCTGTCGCACAGGAGCTCCATGCCTTGCTGGCCGAGGAACCCGACGTCGACTGGATGTTTTTCGGCAACGAGGCGGGCGGGATGGTTTCGGTCGGGCGATTGGCAGATTCAAGCGTCGTGTTTTTGATCACCGATGAATTTCGCGCAGGCCCCGTGCGCGAGTTCGAAGCACTGCCAAGCGGCAGGACCGGCCGATTGCGGAAGTCGAAAGGCGCGATCGATGCACGCCGGAGGATTTGGTACGCGCAGGCCAAGGAGACGGGCAAGCGATACTGGACCGAGCCCTATCTCGGTGTGGCCGAGCCGATCTTGGGCATCTCGCTCTCCGTCCCCGTCTTCAACACGAACCGCAACTTCGTCGGGGTGGGTGGGATCGATCTCATCCTCACTCAGCTTTCCAGGTTCTTGCAGACGCTGGAAATCGGCGACAACGGCAGGGCCTTCATCATTGATGCCACCGGACATTTGATTGGCGCGTCGGGAGGAGTGTCGCCCGTCACCATCGGCGCCGACGGCGGGCACCTGCGCCTGCAGGCATCAGAGGCGACCGATCCCATCGTTCGCGAAACCGCCCGCTACCTTCGTCGGCATCCTGACATCGCCGGGTCCTCGGCACCCGGACCGCACGTGTTTTCCTTCAGTGACCCTGAGGGCGGCAAGATCTATGCGGCCGTCGATCGCGCCGCTGCCCCCGGTGCACTTAACTGGACCATCATCTCAGCGGTGCCAGCTTCGGATTTCCTGATGCCTGTATATCGTGCGGCCTATCTCTCGATAGGCGTCGGCACGGTCATCGTCGCTGTCTTCGGGGTCCTCGGACTAAGGATGGTCGGTCGCACGTTGCGGCCGTTGACTGCCTTGACGCAGGCAGCGCACGCGATTGCAAACGGCGAATGGCGAGAGGTGCCCAAGGTTCGTCGAAACGATGAGGTCGGCCTGCTTGCCCAGGCGTTCGCTCTCATGACCTTCCGTCTCAAGGAGACATTGGAGGGTCTGCGTCGAAGCGAGGCCAACTTCGCAGAAGCGCAACACGTTGCCCATGTCGGCTATTGGGAACGTGACCTCGGTACAGACTGTCTTACCTGGTCAGAAGAGACATACCGCATCTTTGGGCTGACGCCGCGCACAGGCACGGTGGTCAGTCTTGCCGAAGCGGTTGAGCGGATTCATCCAGAGGACCGGGCGATCTGGAGCCAGGCCGCGGCAGAGGCCGTGCGTGGCGAATCTCGTTACGACTTGGAGTACCGCATCGTCCGGCCGAGCGGCGAGCTGCGCATAGTGCACAGCCAGGGCGATCTGACAAGGGACGCGTCCGGACGGCCGCACAGCATGTTTGGTACGATCCAAGACGTTACCGAGCGCAAGCGGGTGGAAGAGGCGCTGCGGGACAGCGAGGAGCAGTGGAGAGCCGTATTCGAGAACAATCCGACGATGTACTTCATGGTGGACGCCAGTGGCACCATCGTGTCTGTGAATCCCTTTGGGGCGGAGCAGCTTGGGTACACGGTCGACGAACTGATCAACCGCCCCGTACAGGACATCTTTCATGAGGCAGACCGAGAAACGATCCAGAGGCATGCGGCCGCCTGCTTCGAACATCTCGGCCGAGCCATGAGCTGGGAACTGCGCAAGATACGTAAGGACGGCTCGATGCTCTGGGTCCGCGAGACGGCTCGAGCGATGGTGATCAAGAAGCGACCTGTCATCCTGATCGTGTGCGAGGACATCACCGAACGCAAGCGCGCCGAAGAGGCCGCCCGGCGGAGTGAAGAAGAGCTTCGCGAGGTCATCGAGACAGTTCCTGCGATGGTGTGGACTGCCTTGCCCGACGGCCGTGTCGATTTCATCAATCGGCGTTGGCAGGAGTTCACAGGCTTGTCCCTGGATGCAACGGCAAGAGCGGGCTGGGGCGCTGAAGCCCGGTTTCACCCCGAAGACCTTGAGCAGTATATGTCCAGGTGGCGTGCCTCCTTGACCACGGGCCACCCGTTCGAGGTTGAGGTGCGAATCCGTCGGGCGGCCGACGGCGAATATCGCTGGTGGTTTGAAAATGCCGTGCCGCTGCACGATGAGCACGGAAACATTCTCAAATGGTATGGGTTCCTCGTCGACATCGAAGATCGCAAGCGGGCCGAGGAGGCCCTGCAGAAGGCGCAGGCCGAGCTCGCGCATGTCGCGCGCGTGACGACGATGGGCGCCCTGACCTCCTCCATCGCCCACGAGGTTAACCAGCCGCTCGCCGCCGTGGTCGCCAACGCCAACGCGGCCCTGCATTGGCTCGCCAGCCAGCCCCCCAACCTCGACGAGGCGCGGGAGACGGTGGCGCGCATCGTCCGCGACGGGCACCGGGCCGGCGAAGTCATCGGCCGGGTGCGCGCGCTCCTGAAGAAGACAGCCACTGTCACGGCGCAGGTGGACCTGAACGGCCTCGTCGAAGATTCGGTAGCCCTCGTCCAAGGTGAGGTACGCCGCCATCGGATCGTGCTACGGACCGAGGTGGCTAACGACCTTCCGCGCGTTGCGGGCGACCGGGTGCAGCTGCAGCAGGTAATCCTGAACCTGGTGATGAACGGCATCGAGGCGATGAAGACGATCGCGGATCGGCCACGCAAGCTGCTCATCAGGTCCCTGCTCGACGCATCGGGGGCCGTGCTGATCGAAGTGCAGGACACCGGCGTCGGATTGGAGCCGGAGAGTGTGGAGCGGGTGTTTGAGGCGTTTTACACGACGAAGGCAGAGGGTCTGGGCATGGGCTTGGCCATCTGCCGGTCGATCATCGAGGCCCACGGGGGGCGGCTGTGGGCCAGGACGAATGAGCCTTGGGGAGCTGTGTTTCAATTCACCCTGCCTTCAGCCCCGGACGAGAGCGCTCCTGGCGAGCACCCGGCCTAACGCCGGCAGTGGGAGGTGGCGGGTCCTGGCGACACCTCATGCAATCACCTTCGACGCGCGGCCTGGCGTCAGCAGCCACTCGTCAATCATTGTCGCCGTCGCTACCGCGCACTAGCGCAGAACGGATGCACTTCAGCAGGTCCTGCTCGCCGAACGGCTTTGCCAGATAGCCGACAATGTCCGGACCCAACCCACGCGCGTGCACATTCTCGTTCGGGTAGGCAGTGATCAGAATGGTCGGAATGTTCTCGCCCAATGCAACGAGGGTCCGGTGCAGATCAAGCCCACTCATTCCGGGCATATGGATGTCCGTTACCAGGCAGGCCGTGCGGTTTAGATGGGGAAATTTCAAGAAATCATCGGCGGATGAAAAAGCCTGGGCATCAAATCCCAGCGACCTCATGAGTCCCTTGGTGGCCTCGCGCATCGACTGGTCATCATCGACGATCGCAATTAGAGGCTTCTTCGTTGGCACTGCTGCCTCCAAATCCGCGATAGGCGTTTTTGCAGAAATCTAGGTGTGGTCGCGGCTGTAGGATACATCAGCCTGCAAGGGCGACAAAGGCACAGGGAGCTATACGATGGTATAGAGTGTTTAAGACTTCTCGTTACGAAGAGCCGAGCTTGCCAGGATGAGTTCCTGGTCCAGCTGGCTGCCGGTTTGGCGTGCCGGCGATGGCAGGAGGTGCGACGCCTTAGCCGGCAGCCCGATCCAATCGTAACTGGCCTTGTGGCTGAAGGAATTAGGGCGCATTCTGAAGTGCGAGAAAGCTTCGGTTCGGCACCGGCTGAGTAGAGAGGGGAGTGTTCTCATTGCGGCATCGCCACTCTGTCGGTTGGGCTCGCCCTGATGCCGCAGCAGCGGGTGCAGACACCTCGTGTCCGCAAGAGCTGGCTCCCCCTGAGGTGCGCTGAGATGACGGAGGTGCCAGCAACCACGATCGTCATCGATGATGATCCGGCGATCCGCGAGGCGCTCGGCAGCCTGCTGCGTTCCGTCGGTTTTGACGTGAAACTCCTCGCCTCTGTGGACGACTTCCTCAAGTCTGGACGACCCAACGGGCCGACCTGCCTCGTGCTGGATGTGCGGCTGCCGGGGCAAAGCGGTCTTGAATTTCAACGAGAGTTATCGCGGAGAAATATTCAGCTGCCGATCGTTTTCATCACCGGGCATGGCGACATTCCCATGTCCGTCCAAGCGATGAAAGGGGGCGCGATTGAGTTCCTGACGAAACCGTTCCGCGAGCAGGATCTACTCGACGCCGTTCACGTCGGCCTGGCGCGCGACCGCGTGTGGCTTGAAAATGAAAAAGCACTGGCGACGGTGCGCGCGCGTTTCGATAGCCTGACCCCGCGGGAGCGCGAGGTGATGGCTATGGTGGTGATTGGACGGCTCAATAAACAGATCGCCGCCGATCTGGGCGTGAGCGAGATTACCGTGAAAGTTCACCGCAGCCAGGTCATGCAGAAGATGCGTGCCAAGTCCTTGCCCGAACTCGCCCTCATGGCGGACAAGCTGAAGCTCGAGCCAGGAAAGCCGCAAGGCTCTTAGGTCCGCCCGGCCAATCCTCCCGAGAAACCTGTCCTTGGAGCACCGCTTGACCTTAATGTATCGTCACGGAATGCTGCGAAAGGCAAAGCTCCTCAAAGTCCTCTACAAGGCGGACAAGCCCGAGCGAGTAGCATAAAAGACCGAACCGCGTCCCAGTCGCGTACAGGGTAAATGCAGATGTCCGGGATTGCAAAGCTTGCCCCCCGAGAGGCGATATTGTTTCGCGCGGCATGAGGGAAAACCTCATCAAATGCGCTTCAGGGTCCAAATTCGGCACTGATGGATAGTCTGGCGGCATCTGGATCGGATAAGCTGATGCTATCGTCCAGCCTTCTGACATGCGCTGCAGATCGATTTCGATGCGGTTGGGCTCTTGTGTCATGGTGACAATCCTTAAAAGGAGCGCGGAGGGACGAACAGGCAAATGGTGCGACCCGTGGGCTCGCCGGCCACCGTGCATTGGTGAAACTGCCCGTCTGGACTGTTTTTGATGCGAGTATCCAGTGGCGTTATGAGCTCCCCGGTGAGCTTGATGACATATCCGCGGGGGCCCTCGAGAATCCCTTGATCGTGAACCTCGCGGCAATCCATCCCGCTGCAGCACGAAAACGGATACGTCCATCCGTGCGGCTTTGCCGCCGTTGGCGTCGCATCATGCGCCATTGCCGGAGCCGCGATCACGACTGCAAAGAAAATAGCTGCTGCCTTGCTCATGATCCGCACCTCGATGGTGAATTGAACCAGCTTCGGTTTCGAAGCTTCCCACTAAGATTGAGCCGTTGTTAAATAGTATTTCCGTCTTTTCGGGCGGCTCCGCCTCCCCGATGTGCCGCCCGTCCATTCATGGCGCTTTGGGAAACGGCCCCGGGGGAGAATGTGCACTGACGATAGCAGCACGTTGTCGGACCTGCCTATTGATCCGGAGGAAGGATCAGATACCAACGAGGAAGGGATGACTTATACGAGGGTCTAGGTGCGCTTTTACGCAGGACTAGATATTACCCCCAAGAACCGACGTCGATGGAAGTCCTCGATCCGATGATCAAGTCAGTGCATCATTGCTAGCGCAGCCGTGAAGAAATCCTCGCCTCCGAAGTTTCCGGATTTCAGGGCCAGAAGCATGTCGCCCTGTTTATTTCCGACCGTTCGCAGCACCGGTACACCAGGCGCGATTTCCAGGCCGATCAGAAATGCTGGAATGGCGAGCCTGTCGACCGCTGCGCCGGCGGTTTCACCGCCGGCGATCACCAGGCGCCGCACGCCTCTTGTCATAAGTTCCTCGGCAATGATCGACGTCGCGGTTTCGATCGCGTGGCCCGAGGCGTCCCGTCCGTATTGCGATTGCAGCCGGGAAACGGTTTGCGGCGACGCGCTCGCTGCGACGACGACGGGGCCGGCGGAGATGCGGTCTCCGGCCCAGGAAATCGCGGCGTAAATCTCTTCGGGGCCGGCAAGCAGTTTTTCCGGATTGAGCCGCAGAACGGGCAACGACCGTTCGGCGACGTCTAGCTGCCGCAGCGTCGCGCTGGAGCAGCTGCCGGCAACGATCGCGGCAAGCCCGCCCACGGGGCGCATGGCCCCAGCAGTTGCTGCAGACGTAGAAGATACCCGGCCCGAGCGCGTAAGGGCGCGGGCGAGACCGAGACCGAGGCCCGATGCGCCGGTAGATACCGGCGTTTGGAGCGCCACCTCGCCGAGCGTTTCAAGATCCGGTTCGCAGATCGCATCCGCGATCGCGGCGGTCGCGCCCGCGGCGCGCAGAGCCTCAAGCCGCGCCTTTACCGCACCGGCTCCGGCCGAGACCGTTGCCAGATCGACAATATCGACCGCACCGCGCGACTGCCTGGCCATGACGCGCACCAAATTGGCGTCATGCATTGGATTGAGGGGGTGATCCTTTAGCGGGCTTTCGTTCAGCGGTTGCCCGCCGACAAAGAGGTGACCGAGATAGACAGTGCGTCCAGTTTCCGGAAACGCGGGCGTAACCAGCACCGTGCCGCCGCCGGCAGCAATGTTCAGCGCCTCCGTCACCGGACCGATATTGCCGGCATCGGTCGAATCAAAGGTCGAGCAGACCTTGTAAAGCACATGGGTCGCCCCGCACTTGCGCAGCCATCGTTCGGCCTCCGTCGCGGCAGCCACGGCCTCAGCGGCGGCGACGGAGCGAATTTTCATGGAGACGACGACTGCGTCGACATCCGGCAGCACCAACGACGGGTCGGGAATGCCGACGGTCTGCACGGTGCGAAGACCGTTCTTGGTCAGCGTGTTGGCAAGGTCTGACGCGCCGGTGTAATCGTCGGCGATCGATCCGAGCAGGATGGTCATCCGCTAGCTCCTTGCAAAAGGTCTGAACCAGTCGAGGCCGTCCAGCGTCTGGCCCCGGGGGATATATTCGCATCCTACAAAGCCGCCGTAACCGAGCCGGTCAAATTCCTCGAACAAATAGGGATAGTTCAGCTCCTCCCCGTCCGGCTCATTGCGTAACGGCACGCTAGCGACCTGGATATGGCCGGTCACCGGCAGCAGCCGGCGCAAGCTCATGACCACGTCGCCATGCAGGATCTGGCAGTGATAGACGTCGAACTGAAGCTTTAGATTGGGCAGGCCGAGGTCGGTGATGAGCCGCTCAGCGGCACCGAAATCATTGAGGAAGTATCCCGGCATGTTTCGTCCGTTGATGGGCTCAATCAACAGATCGATACCGTTCTCTCCGAGCCGCGCCGCAGTGTAGGCCACGGAATGCCGATAACAGGTTGCGGCCTCTGTATCAGAGGGCTCGGCAAGCCCTGCCATTAGATGCAGCCGCTTTGCGCCGGTCGCCGCCGCATAGTCCAGTGCCCGTTCCACGTCAGACTTCAATTCGTCGAACCGCCCAGGAAGCGCTGCGATACCACGCTCGCCCGCTACCCAATCACCCGGCGGCAGATTGAACAGCGCCTGCTGCAGGTTGTTGCGAGTTAGCCGCTCGGCGATCGCTTCCGGCGGGGCTTCATAGGGAAAAAGATATTCGACGGCGGCAAATCCGGCATCCGCTGCAGCATTGAAGCGATCGAGAAACGACCATTCGTTGAACATCATCGTCAGGTTGGCCGCGAAAATGGGCATTCCTACCTCCTTTATCGCGACTCTTTGACTGTGCCAGGCAATTTCGCACCTGAGAGCTGGGCATAGAGCCGGGCGAGCGAGGAATCGTCGTCACGGCCCATACCGGCGCCTGAAGCCGCAAGGTACATCTGCAAGGCGGCCGCCACCAACGGCACCGGATAACGCTCCGAACGCGCCATGTCTTGAACGATGCCGAGATCCTTGACGAAAATCTCGATGGCGCTGAGCGGCGTATAATCTCCCGCCAGCACATGCGGGATCCGGTTTTCGAACATCCACGAATTGCCGGCCGACGCCGTGATCACCCCGTAGACCTTATCGAGATCGAGGCCTTGCTTGGCAGCGAAGGCGATCGCTTCGCATGCAGCTGCGATGTGCACGCCGGCAAGGAGTTGATTGATCATCTTGAAGGCTGCCCCTGTGCCAGCCGCATCGCCAAGTTCATAGACCTTGGCGGCCATGGCATCGAGGGCCGGGCGAGCCGCTTCGAAGGCAAGCCTGGAGCCGGACCCCATGATCGTCAGCTCGCCGCTCGACGCTTTTGCCGCACCGCCGGAAATTGGCGCGTCGAGGTAGTGTAGCCCGATGGCTTCCACCTGGTGCGCCAGGTCCCGCGCGACTGCAGGATCCATTGTCGCCGATGAAATGAATACGGCTCCTGGTTTCATTAGGCTTGCGACACCTTCGGGACCAAACAATAGGGCCGCGGTCTGCGCGCCGTTTACGACGACTGAAACGACGATGTCAGCGCTCCGAACCGCGTCGGCGGGGGTGGCGGCGCCACGCCCGCCATCCGCGACGAAGCGATCGATGGCGGCAGGCGCGATGTCATAGCCGACGACGTCGAGGCCTGCGCGCTTCATCGACCGGGCCATGCCAGCCCCCATGGAGCCGAGGCCGATCACGGCAGCGACCGTCTGTCCCAGATTTTCAGCATGCGATGCCATGACGATATTCTCCAGGTTTTTGAAAATCTAGCAGGCCCGCCCCCTTCGAGCCGTAGATCTCCGGAGGGCGGCAGTTTGGAAGGTTTAGCGATTGACGGTTTTTCGGGGAACCGCCAGCACGGCCAGCGAACCGACGATGAGCGCTGCGGCCAGGAAATACATGCCCATGCTGTTGCTGCCGGTAAGGTCCTTCAGATAGCCTACCAGAAACGGCCCGAGAAATCCGGCGAGGTTTCCGACCGAATTGATCCAGGCAATGCCGGCGGCCGCACCCGTACCGACGAGAAAAGCCGTCGGAAGGGACCAGAAGAGGGGTGCGCAGCTGATGGCGCCTGCGGTGGCGAGCGAGAGGCAGGCAATGGCGACTGTCGTGCTTGTAGCCGTCGTTGCTGCGACAAAACCCCCGGCCGCGATGAGGGCGGGAATGACGAGGTGCCACCGCCGCTCGCGCAATCTGTCGGAGGAGCGCCCGAGCGCCAGCATGACAACGAAAGCACAGATGTAGGGGATCGCGGAAATCAGGCCGATGTTCAGATTTCCGGTTACGCCCGAGGCCTTCACAATGGACGGCATCCAGAAATTCAGTCCATACTGCCCGAGCACGAAGCAGAAATAGATAAGGCACATCAGCCAGACGCGGCGGTCCGTCAGTGTTCCGGCAATGCTGTGGGGGCTCGAGACCTTGGCTCGGTTCTCCGCTTCGATATTGGCCGTCAGCACCGCCTTCTCGTCGTCGTCCAGCCATTTGGCGGCACGGATCGTATCATCGAGGTAGAAGTACGTGGCGACGCCGAAAAGGATGGCCGGAATGGCTTCGATGAGGAACATCCATTGCCAGCCGGAAAGACCGTGCGTTCCGTGGAAGCTGTCCATCAGCAGGCCCGAAAGCGGATTGCCGAAGATGGCGGATATCGGGATCGCAGACATGAACGTGGTAATGATCTTGGCGCGGCGGTGCGCCGGATACCAGGACGTCAGGTACAAGATTATGCCGGGGAAAAATCCCGCCTCGGCAACGCCCAGAAGGAAACGCAGGATGTAGAAGACGGTTTCCGACGAGGTGAACATGAAAGCGGCGGAAACGAGGCCCCAGGTGACCATGATACGGGCCATCCACACCCGCGCGCCAACCTTGTTCATGATGACGTTGCTGGGCACTTCAAACAGAAAATACCCGATGAAGAAAATGCCTGCGCCGATGCCATAGGCCGCTTCCGACAGGCCGAGTTCACTCGCCATCTGGAGCTTCGCGAAGCCGACATTGACGCGGTCGAGATACGCGACCACGTAACACAGCATCAAAAAAGGGACGATTCGCCAGAATACCTTGCCATAGGCACGATCCTCCACCGCCTCTGCGGGGTACACGCCATCGACTGGCGCCTGCGTTTGCAGCGTCATGATTTCCTCCAAGGGTTTACCGCAAGTCTCCTTCCGCGGTACGCCGGCCGGGATGTTGGCAGCGCTGCCATTTTGTCTAAACCATTTTGGCAGCGCTGCCAACATAAAAAATGGCAGCGCTGCCAAAATGAAACTTGCTTCTTAGTGAAAGCGGTGAAAAATAGTGGCACGGTGGATTCTCATCGCCCACACTCAGGTAGCCGCCAGGTTGGATTCAAGCATGACCGTGGAATTCAAGCATCAGGGTACAGTGACGCTTGCCGAGGTCGCAGAAGCGGCCGGGGTCGGCGAGAGCACTGTATCACGCGTCCTGCGCAATCACGGTTCCTTTTCCGACAAGACGCGGGACCGGGTCATGGCAGCGGTCGAGCGGCTGGGTTATGTACCGAACCGGATCGCGGGAACTCTTGCGTCAACCGGTTCGCGTCTTGTTGCCTTCGTCGTCCCATCGCTTTCAAACATCGTCTTCCCCGACGTCCTGAGAGGCGCCAGCACCATTCTGGAGGAAAATCGATACCAGGCGGTTTTCTCCGTCAGCGACTATGATCCGGAGAAGGAGGAATCCCTGACCGCCGCGATGCTCGCCTGGCGGCCGGCGGCAGTCATGGTGGCGGGATACGAGCACACTGACGGCACCGTAAAGAGATTGCGCGCGAGCGGTTGCCGGATCGTGGAACTGCTCGATCTTGACGGTGATGCTCTCGACATGGCGGTTGGTTTTTCCAACCGTGCGGCCGGTCGGGAAAGTGCTGCTTTTCTGCTAAAGCGGGGCTATCGCCACATCGGCTATGTCGGTCACGACCTGAACCGCGATACCCGCGCCGGCAAGCGGTTTTCCGGCTTCTGCGAAGCGCTCGCCGCTGGCGATGCGACCCTCGCCGATCGCGAAATCCTCGCCGGGGCATCATCCGTGGAGAACGGCAGGCTGGGGCTGGAACGCTTGCTCGCCCGGACAGCAGATCTCGATGCGGTTTATTTTTCGAACGACGACATGGCGCTTGGTGGTTATTTTCATTGTCTCGCAAGGGGAATATCGATCCCCTCACAGCTTGCCATTTTCGGCTATAACGGTCTCGATATCGGCCGGGCAACGCCGCAACCGCTCTCGACCATCCGCACCCCGCGCGTTGAGACCGGAAAGGTGGCCGCACAGCTTGTCGTCAATAATGCGCCATCCCAGGTCGTCGATCTCGGATTCGAGCTGATCGAAGGGGCAACCGCCTGACTTGACGTCTGGCGGGCAAAGTATACGTCGGTGCTTCTGGCCTATGCGATAGCAGACATAGAAATTCACAACCTGATCTAATTCCTGGATCGCTTTTTCACGGAAAACCCGCTGACTTGCCATCGCCGGATCGGGTGTATGCATCGCTTTCGGAGGTTCCGTGCTGATGCCGTGTGTCTGGCTGAATCAAGCGAGATCAGTCCAGCCGTCGCAAAGGTGGTAGGCGAACACGAGGCGCTCGAACTCGCTGCCACTGAAATCTTCGAAATGAACCGGCCGTACCGTGCGCGCTATCATCACCTACCCACCCCCTGGCTCTCAGGGCCACGGAGCGGGTTGATGATCTGGACGCCCTCGAAGTCCTTTTCATTGTCGGTCACGACGACGCACTCGTTCGCTTCGGCTACAGCGGCAATGATTGTGTCTAGCGCGCTTCGCGAACGACCTTTGGCTCTGCCGTCGGCCATCAGCCGCGCCCAGACAAGGCCAGCTTTCTCATCAAACGATAGGACGCGGCCGGCGAACAGCGCTTGCGGGCCTTCGGGGCCGGAGAACCAAGCTTCAAGGCTGCTTCGCTTCTTGCCTTTCGGTTTCTCCAAGATACCTCGACGGATTTCGGCGAGGGTAAGCGACGCAATGAAGAGGTCGTCGTCCTTCTGCGCGCCCATCCAATCCAGCAGCGAGCCCGACGGCTCCGGCTTTATGACGTTACTGATGATATTTGTATCAAGGAGGTAGCGCGTCACAGATCGACCTTACGACCCTCTTCTCGCGGCCGGCTAAGGTCGAGATCCGCACTAACCAGAGGTGAGCGACGCAAGGCGGCGAGAATACCGCCCGCTTTCGGAGGCTCCCCCGCCATTGCCTGCTGTATGGTCCGGCGAAGCTGCCCGGCTTCCGGACCGTCCTCCGTCAATTTCCGGGCAAGGCTCCGGAGTAGATCGCGGTCGGCATCAAGCGCCTGGATCTCGAACCGCGCTATGCCGCGCTCAGTCAGACGAGACCGATAATTCTCAATGGCTCTCTTCTGCGCGCTGTTGCCCATTGCCTGTCTCCGTTTTGTATCTGGATATATAGCCGTGTTTTCCGTGGAACGCAAGGTTGCGGCACACTTCTCCATTTTGACAGGTGAAGGTAACCTTGAGAGGTTTTCAATGTCAGGAGCGGTTACGGTGATCTGATCAGACTGCCGTCCCTGAATATGACCGGTGATCACGAAGATATTTTTTCTTCCATACCGAGGTAACGCCGGCGCCCGCGATGGCAAGCTTGATCATCAACGCCATGTCGTTGGTCGTGATCTCAGGCATGACGGCGACATTGAACTCTTTGCCGTGCTCCAAGAAGTCCCACCGATAGGGCGCGACCTTGGGTGCGGGCGCCAGCCAAAGCAGCGATGGGCGGCGAGCTCGGATGCGACGGTGCCCGAAACGATCGCGAGAAGGGTGCTGCTCAGATTCCGTGGAATTGGAAGGCGCAAGAGACGGCAGCTATTACTGCGGCCGCGTGAACAACTCCCGAAACAATTCCTCTGCTCGCTGCAAGCCTTCGTGCGTCAAGATTAAGGACTTCGTCTTGCTCGCCGGATCACCGATCAGGCCCTTCTTGAACAGTCGGTCTGTCGCATCCCAATCAAAGCTCTTCCATCCCCGACGCCCGTCATGCAGCGTCAGCCATAGCAGTGCCAGGACAGCATCGTCGATCTTTCTCGTCGATATCCATCTATCGACCATAACATGCAAAACCCCCGAAGGTAGGTGTCCAACTTAATGGGGTCAGTTCATTTCTCCTTGCGGGCTTTTTATGGTTTGGTCGCGGCGCGTGCCGGAATTAAACAAAAACACGCGCTGGTACATTTATACCCAGCATACTCGTCCATCTACGCGTTGCATTTGGTAGTCAGAAGTTGTTACTTGCGACGATGCACGCATTGTTCCACAATACGTCTGCGATGCTATGGCCCCATAGGCAGACAAACCCGCATAAACTGACCATCCGAAGACGCCGCAGACGCCACGCCATAGCGCTCTAGGAGGAATTCGAAGTGACATGGCGCGGTTCACTGAAATCGCTTGTTTGCCACGGCAATTCCTATTTCGACCGTTGGGTTCGCACGAGCGCGCCTCCGGTAGCGCAGCATCAAGACCTATGACAATGGGCAAAGCCAACAGCGCGTAGTCGATTGGCACGATGCCCTCACCTCGAATCGGGGACACACGACAAACCTACCCCCCATTGGAGACCAGCCTGGAGCCACATCGGCATGGCTGAAACAAGGAGGAGAAAAGATATGAAAGCGGCACCAAAAGCCCGCATCGCAGCAGCGATGATTGTAGGCCTTCTCGGCAGCACGGCGATGGACCAGGTTCAGGCCCAGATGAAGAAATACGGTTCGGCAGCAGGCTGGGACATTGTCATTAGGCAGGACCTGGGCCCGGGCTGCCTGATCGCAAAAAGACTGAACGAGAGCACGCAGATTCAGATGGGCATCGATACGACCGGCGGCAGACGCGGCTATATGGCGCTCTACACCAAGGCGGATGCCAACGTTGTCAGTGGCGAAAAGCGCTCCGTGATATTCGACGTTGACGGTCAGAAATTCAGCGGGGAGGCGACCGGTCAACAGATGGAGGGTTTTGATGGATCTTTCATTTGGGTCAACAATCCCGACTTCATCTACGATCTCGCCAAGAAGAAGACGCTGACAATCACGCCGGCAGGGCGCGATCCGTTCGCGGTGAGCCTTGCCGGAACCGATGCGGCCCTTAAGGCCCTGCGCGCCTGCCAGGAGGCTCAGTAGAGTTGCCCGCGCATTGTCTGCAAGCAGCAAGGAGTGAGGGGATTTGGAAGGCAAAAAGGGGCTCGAGTTTTCGCGGAGCTCATTGATGTTGTTATTGAGATTGGTGGCATGGACTGATTGCACAGAGGATTGCAAAATCTGGAACCGCTTAGTGACACATAG
>NZ_JABEPH010000422.1:0-4593 GCF_013004495.1 Rhizobium sp. SEMIA 4085 | reverse complement strand
TCCCGCATGCTCGATAGCCTCCGCAGGGGTACCGCCACCGCGATCCTCGTGAAGGTCAACCAGATCGGCTCCCTGACCCAAACCCCCGACGGCGTCAACCCAGCGCACAAGGCAGCCTACACCGCCGTCATGTCGCACCGCTCGGGCGAGACCGAAGACTCCACGATCGCCGATCTCGCCGTCGCGACCAACTGCGGCCAGATCAAGACCGGCTCGCTGTCGCGCTCCGACCGTCTGGCGAAGTATAACCAGCTGATCCGCATCGAAGAGGGCCTTGGCCCCCAGGCTCGCTACGCCGGTCGCTCGATCGTCCGAGGCTGATATCCTTTAAAAATCATATCCTTGAAACCCGCGCTTTGCCGGCGCGGGTTTTTTGTTGCTCTCAATTCATAGTCAACGGACGGTTAATCTCTCAGGCGTAAGCTTGTTGAATAGGTAATGCGTTTGAGAGCATGTGCGCGTATGTGGACAAAGCATCATAAGAAGAGAAAGCTCGGCCGGTTCGTCATTCCGGCCATGACGGTCGCTTTTCTCTCCTATTTCGGTTATCACTGCATTCACGGCGACTATGGTCTCCGGGCCACAGAAGGCTTCGAGAAGCGCCGAATTGCGCGTGAGCGTGAGCTTGCGGTCTTGAAGGCGAAACGCGAACATCTGGAGCAGCAAGTCGCGCTGTTGAGCGATGGCTCGCTCGACAAGGACATGCTGGACGAAAAAGCCCGCTATCAGTTGAACATGTCGCGGGCCGACGAAATCGTCATATTCAATTCCTATGCCAATTAACCGGAAATAGGTTAATTGGCAATTCTGTAGCTTTATCAATTATTTAAAGCAGAATACGTGCCATGCATTTATGGCATTGCTGTGGCCAAATTTCTTCCCTATGGTACGCGCCACCTAAGAAACGACAAACCCATAGGGAGGGTTGAATGGCGCCGCGAAAGACCGCGACCGTTTCCAGCCGCAAAACCAGCGCAAAACCGCAGAGCAAGCAATCGAATGGCGGGGCTATCGCCGATTTCGACCGCGATACCGAACTTAAGGCCTATCGCGAAATGCTACTCATCCGCCGTTTCGAGGAAAAGGCAGGCCAGCTGTACGGCATGGGCTTCATCGGCGGTTTCTGTCACCTTTATATCGGCCAGGAAGCCGTTGTCGTCGGCATGCAGTTCGCGCTCAAGGAAGGCGACCAAGTCATCACCGGCTACCGCGATCACGGCCATATGCTGGCGACCGGCATGACCGCGCGCGGCGTGATGGCGGAGCTGACGGGACGCAGGGGCGGCTATTCCAAGGGGAAGGGCGGCTCCATGCACATGTTCTCCAAGGAAAAGCATTTCTACGGCGGCCACGGCATCGTCGGCGCCCAGGTTTCGCTCGGCACCGGCCTCGCGTTCGCCAACAAGTATCGCGGCAATGACAATGTCAGCGTCGCCTATTTCGGCGACGGGGCGGCCAACCAGGGCCAGGTCTACGAAAGCTTCAACATGGCGCAGCTCTGGAAGCTGCCCGTCATCTACGTGATAGAGAATAACCGCTACGCCATGGGCACCTCGACCGCCCGCGCGACCGCGCAGGCCGATTTCTCCAAGCGCGGAGCGTCCTTCGGCATTCCGGGTATGCAGGTGGACGGCATGGACGTGCGCGCCGTCAAGGCTGCTGCCGATGAAGCGATCGAGTACTGCCGTTCCGGCAAGGGTCCGATGATCCTCGAAATGCTGACCTATCGTTATCGCGGCCATTCGATGTCCGACCCGGCGAAGTATCGTTCGAAGGACGAAGTGCAGAAGATGCGCTCCGAATCCGATCCGATCGAGCAGGTGCGCCTGCGCCTCATCGAGAAGGGCTGGGCGTCGGAAGATGACCTGAAGTCCATCGACAAGGACGTGCGCGATATCGTCGCCGACAGCGCCGATTTCGCCCAGGCCGATCCAGAGCCGGATGTATCCGAGCTCTACACCGACATTCTGCTCTAATCGGGGAGGGAACCCATGCCTATCGATATCCTCATGCCCGCCCTCTCTCCGACGATGGAAGAAGGCACGCTGTCCAAATGGCTCAAGAAAGAAGGCGACAAGGTCACTTCCGGTGACGTGATTGCCGAGATCGAAACCGACAAGGCGACGATGGAAGTCGAAGCCGTCGACGAAGGCGTGATTGGCAAGCTTTTGGTCCCGGCCGGCACCGAAAATGTCAAGGTGAACGCCAAGATCGCCGTGCTGCTGCAGGATGGCGAATCGGCTTCGGACATCTCCACCGCAGCCCCCGCCGCACAGCCGGCTCCGGTTGCGGCTCCTCAGGCCGAGGAAAAAACGGCCGCCCAGGCGTCCGTTCCGGCCGAGCCTAAGGCTTTCGTTCCGAACGATCCGGAAATCCCGACAGGCACCGAGATGGTGTCGATGACCGTTCGCGAAGCGCTTCGCGACGCCATGGCCGAAGAAATGCGCGCCGACGAGAGCGTCTTCGTCATGGGCGAGGAAGTTGCAGAATACCAGGGCGCCTACAAGGTGACTCAGGGCCTCTTGCAGGAGTTCGGCTCGCGCCGCGTGGTCGATACCCCGATCACCGAACATGGCTTTGCCGGCATCGGCGTCGGTGCTGCTATGGCCGGCCTACGACCGATCGTCGAATTCATGACTTTCAACTTCGCCATGCAGGCGATAGACCAGATCATCAATTCCGCCGCCAAGACGCTCTACATGTCCGGCGGCCAGATGGGCGCACCGATGGTCTTCCGCGGCCCGAACGGCGCGGCTGCCCGCGTTGCCGCCCAGCACAGCCAGGACTACGCTGCCTGGTACTCGAGCATTCCGGGCCTCAAGGTTGTCATGCCGTACACGGCGTCGGACGCCAAGGGCCTGCTAAAGGCCGCAATCCGCGATCCGAACCCGGTCATCTTCCTCGAGAACGAAATCCTCTACGGCCAGCACTTCGACGTGCCGAAGCTCGATAACTTCGTTCTGCCGATCGGCAAGGCCCGTATCCACCGTCCAGGCAAGGATGCGACCGTCGTATCATGGGGCATTGGCATGACCTATGCCACGAAAGCCATCGCCGAACTCGAAAAACTTAGCATCGACGTCGAACTGATCGACCTTCGCACCATACGTCCGATGGATCTGCCGACCATCATCGAATCGGTTAAGAAGACGGGCCGCTTGGTCACCGTCGAGGAAGGCTATCCGCAGTCGTCCGTCGGCACGGAAATCGCCACCCGCGTCATGCAGCAGGCCTTCGATTATCTCGATGCGCCGATCCTTACGATTGCCGGCAAGGACGTTCCAATGCCCTATGCCGCCAACCTCGAGAAGCTGGCTCTGCCGAATGTCGGCGAAGTCGTCGATGCGGTGAAGGCCGTCTGCTACAAATAACAAGGGGAGGGTATTTCGATGCCTATCAACATCACGATGCCAGCCCTATCTCCGACGATGGAAGAAGGCAATCTGGCCAAGTGGCTCGTCAAGGAAGGCGACACCGTCAAGTCCGGCGATGTGATCGCCGAGATCGAGACAGACAAGGCGACAATGGAAGTCGAAGCCGTCGATGAGGGCACGATTGCCAAGATCGTCGTTCCGGCCGGTACGGAAGGTGTCAAGGTCAATGCGCTGATCGCGGTTCTTGCCGGCGAAGGCGAGGACGTTGCCGCCGCTGCAAGCGGCGCGGGTTCGGCTGCTGCCTCGTCCTTCGAAGCGAAAGCCCAAAGCGCTTCCGCTACTCGCGACGAGGCAGGCAAAGGCACCGCGCCAGCCGCTGCCCTGCTTGCCGCGAATGCCAATGTGAGCCCTCACCCTGAGGTGCCGCTGCAGGCCGCCCCGAAGGGGGAGGGCGTCACACGCACCTTCTCCTCGCCGCTCGCGCGGCGTCTGGCCAAGGAAGCCGGTATAGATCTTTCCACAATTGCCGGTTCCGGCCCGCGCGGCCGTGTGGTTAAGAGCGATGTCGAGACCGCCGTCGCCGGTGGTGGCGCTAAAGCGGCGCCCGCTGCTGCGGCGGCTCAGCAGGCTGCTGCGGCTCCGGCTCCGGCACCGGCTGCAGCCAAGGGTGCACCGGAGGAGGCTGTCCTCAAGCTCTTCGAGCCGGGCTCCTACGAGCTCGTGCCGCATGACGGCATGCGCAAGACGATTGCCCGCCGCCTGGTGGAATCCAAGCAGACCATCCCGCACTTCTACGTCACCGTCGATTGCGGACTGGATGCGCTGCTGGCGCTGCGTTCCCAGCTCAACGATTCCGCCCCGCGCAAGGATGGTGCCCCGGCCTACAAGCTTTCTGTCAACGACATGGTCATCAAGGCGCTTGCGCTTGCGCTGCGAGACGTTCCGGACGCGAATGTGTCCTGGACCGAAAATAACATGGTCAAGCACAAGCATGCCGATGTCGGCGTCGCCGTCTCCATTCCAGGCGGGCTGATCACCCCGATCGTTCGCAAGGCTGAAGAAAAGACGCTGTCCGCCATCTCCAACGAGATGCGTGATCTCGGCAAGCGCGCCAAGGACCGCAAGCTGAAACCTGAGGAATACCAAGGCGGCACCACCTCGGTCTCGAACATGGGCATGATGGGGGTGAAAGACATCGAAGCCGTCGTAAGCCCGCAAA
>NZ_JABEPH010000421.1:0-4596 GCF_013004495.1 Rhizobium sp. SEMIA 4085 | reverse complement strand
ACACATTCTCGTGCTTGCGGGGCCCGCAGCAGCGCTTGCCGCCTGCGTCTCAGACCGCCCCATGCCGGTAGCGACACGCGCTGCGCCGACCGGCGTCGAGGGTTCCTGGTCCGATCCGAACGGCATCATTTCTACCTTCCAGGCAGGCACCTTCACCACCCGCACGACCGACAGCAACCAGCTGCTCGCGTCCGGCACCTATATCAACACCTCGCCGTCACTGGTCGAAATCAGCATGACATCGCTGGTTCGCAAGACGCAGTCGAAGGTCAATTGCGCGCTCGTCAACCAAAGTCAGCTGAACTGCACCTCGGATGCAGGTTCGCAATTCACGTTGACGCGCCGCATGTAATTTCCCCCGCTTTCGATGAAGAAGCTCTCCTTTGCGGGAGCTTTTTTCGTTTCTGCCTCTTGGAAGGCACCCCGAGAACACCAGCTTTTTTGCACTTGCGGTCGGTCATCGTTGATGAAAACATCCGCACGCCGGGTAGCCGCCAAACGATTAAGGGAAGGACGAAGTCAGGGGTACGGGGCTTCGCCATTAAATCAGGAGAACAGTATGACCAAGTCATTTAGCTTCGGTCTGTTGACCGCATCGATGCTGGCGCTTAGCGCTGGCGCGGCCTTTGCGGACTACCAGCTCAATATTCTTCATATCAATGATTTCCATTCACGCATCGAGTCGATCAACAAGTTCGATTCCACCTGCTCGGCGGAGGACGAAGGCAAGAATGCGTGCTTCGGCGGCGCCGCCCGCTTGAAGACCGCCATCGACCAGCGCCGCCAGGCGCTCTCCGGCCAGAACGTCCTGCTTTTGAACGCCGGCGACAACTTTCAGGGTTCGCTCTTCTACACGACCTACAAAGGTACTGCGGAAGCCGAGATGCTGAACGCCATGAAGTTCGATGTCATGACCGTCGGCAACCATGAATTTGACGACAGCGAGGACGGCCTCGCCGCCTTCCTCGACAAGGTCCAGTTCCCGGTTATTTCCGCAAACGTCCTTGCCGCCGACGGCTCGAAGCTCGGCGATCGCATCAAGCCTTCGCTGGTGCTCGATGTCGGCGGACAGAAGATCGGCCTCGTCGGCGCCGTGGCCAATGACACCGAAGAGCTTTCCTCTCCCGGCCCCAAAGTGATGATTGCCGAGGACGTCCAGACGATCAGCGCGGCCGTCCAGGAATTGAAGGCCCAGGGCATCAACAAGATCATCGCGCTTACCCATGTCGGCTATCCGCGAGATCTCGCAGCCATCGCCAAGATTCCGGATGTCGATGTCGTCGTTGGCGGCCACTCGCACAGCCTGCTTTCGAACACCGATCCGAAGGCGGAGGGCCCTTACCCGACGATGGTGGACAATCCGGGCGGCTACAAGGTGCCCGTCGTGCAGGCGGCATCCTACAGCAAATATCTCGGTGATCTGGTCGTCGACTTCGATGACAGCGGCGTCGTCAAGAGCGCCAAGGGCGATCCGATCCTGATCGACTCCTCCTTTACGCCCGACCCTGCCCTTGTTGCCCGTATCCAGGAACTGGCGAAACCGATCGAAGAACTCCGCAAGAAGGTCATCGGCTCGTCCGAAGCCCCGATCGAGGGCGACCGCACCGTTTGCCGCGTCAAGGAGTGCTCGATGGGCAACCTCGTTGCCGATGCCATGCTCGATCGCACGAAGAACCAGGGCATACAGATCGCCATCCAGAACGGGGGCGGCCTTCGCGCCTCGATCGACGGCGGCGATATCACCCAGGGCGAAGTCATCACCGTGCTGCCGTTCCAGAACACGCTGGCCACCTTCCAGCTGACGGGCGCAGACATCGTCACGGCGCTAGAAAACGGTGTCAGCCAGATCGATGAGGGCGCCGGCCGCTTCGCGCAGGTCGCTGGCCTGAAATACAGCTTCGACAAGTCGAAGCCGGCGGGCAGCCGTGTCAGCGGCGTTGAGGTCAAGGAGGGCGACAACTTCGCACCGATCGATCCGGCCAAGACCTACGGCGTCGTCACCAACAATTTCATGCGCGCCGGCGGGGATGGCTATTCGATCTTCGAAACAGCCGGCAAGAATGCCTATGACTTCGGTCCGGATCTCGCCGACGTGACGGTCGAATATCTGGCGGCCCATAACCCTTACAAGCCCTACACCGACGGCCGCATAGCGCAAGCCGCCCCGGCTGCGACCGCTGCACCTGCCGCGCCGGCTGCTCCATCCGCTCAAGCTCCAGACGCAACTGCGCCAGCTGCCAGCGCACCGGCTTCGGCGACGCCTGCAGGCCATGTCATCGCCCCAGGTGATACCCTTTGGGATCTTGCCAAGCAGTTTTACGGCGATGGCGAGCTCTGGAAGAAAATCTCCGAAGCCAACGGCAATCCCGATCCGCGTCGCCTGATGGTCGGCAAGGAGCTGCAGGTTCCCGCAAAGTAAGGCAATTGTCTGGATGTTGAAGACCGGTCCGGGGTTCCCCGGGCCGGTTTTTCCACTTATAGGGATAGACCACCGCGCCGGCTGCCTATGAGCGGGAAGGGACTATCAAACGTTGGGGCCAAGATGACCATTGCACCTTCATACCTCCCGGCGGAGCATCCTCCGGTCAAATTCGGCAAGGTCGGAGTCCTTCTCGTCAATCTCGGCACGCCCGACGGCACCGACTACACGTCGATGCGGCGCTATCTGCGCGAATTCCTGACCGACAGGCGCGTCATCGAATGGTCACCGTTGAAATGGTACCCGATCCTCTTCGGCATCGTCCTGAACACCCGTCCGCAGAAGGTCGGCAAGGCTTACGAGACGATCTGGAACAAGGATAAGAACGAGAGCTTCCTGCGCACCTATACGCGCAACCAGTCCGATCTCATGGCCGCGCGTCTGAAGGACCTGCCGAATGTAAAGGTAGACTGGGCCATGCGTTACGGCACGCCCTCGATCGCTTCGCGCATCAACGCGCTGAAAGACGAAGGCTGCGACCGCATCGTTCTTTTCCCGCTCTATCCGCAATATGCGGCAGCGACGACCGCCACGGTCAACGACAAGGCATTCCGGCATCTCTTGAAGATGCGCTGGCAGCCGGCATTGCGCACGGTGCCGGACTATCACGACGACGAGACCTATATCGAAGCGCTCGCCAGTTCGGTGACAAAGCATCTTGCGGGGCTCGACTGGGAACCGGAGGTGATCCTCGCCTCGTTTCACGGCATCCCGCTCTCCTATTCCGAGCAGGGCGATCCCTACTTCTACCAATGCCAGGAGACGGGGCGCTTGCTTCGCGAAACGCTCGGGCTTGCGAAGGAGAAGTTCATGATCACCTTCCAGTCCCGCTTTGGGCCGGAAGAATGGCTGCAGCCCTATACCGACAAGACGGTCGAAAAGCTGGCGCAGGACGGCGTCAAACGCATCGCCGTTCTCAATCCCGGTTTCGTCTCCGACTGCCTGGAAACACTGGAAGAGATTGCCGAGCAGGCGGCCCATTCCTTTCATGAAAACGGTGGCGAGAAGTTTGCGCATATTCCATGCCTCAACGACAGTGAAGACGGGATGCGCGTGCTGGAAAAGGTCGTGCGCCGCGAACTGCTGGGTTGGGTCTGAGACGGACGTCTGCTGCCAGCCGCGCCCGGGTCTTCGTCCTGCTGCCTAAAACCTTGGCGTGCGCTTGTGAATATCCCGCTCGTTGAATAGGATCGCCGCGATCATGGGCGGTGAAGGAGAAAGCGTGATGATTTTAGGCGGGTTCGATATCGTCGTTATTGCTCTCGTCGTCTTCGTCATCCTTGTGCTTTTTGCAGGCATCAAGACGGTGCCGCAGGGCTATCGCTATACGATCGAGCGCTTCGGCCGCTATACGCGCACACTGGAGCCGGGCCTCAACATCATCACGCCCTTCATCGAGCGCATCGGCGCCCGCATGAATGTGATGGAGCAGGTGCTCGACGTCCCCACTCAGGAAGTCATCACCCGGGACAACGCCTCGGTCGCCGCCGATGCTGTCGCCTTCTATCAGGTCCTGAATGCCGCGCAGGCCGCCTATCAGGTCTCCAATCTCGAAAACGCCGTTCTTAACCTGACGATGACCAATATCCGTTCCGTCATGGGCTCTATGGACCTCGACGAGCTTCTGTCCAACCGCGATGCGATCAATGACCGGCTGCTGCGGGTTGTCGATGATGCCGTGCAGCCTTGGGGCATCAAGGTCACCCGTATCGAGATCAAGGACATCCGTCCGCCGACCGATCTCGTCGACGCCATGGCGCGGCAAATGAAGGCCGAGCGTGAGAAGCGTGCCCAGATTCTGGAAGCCGAAGGTTCGCGCAACGCTCAGATCCTTCGCGCCGAAGGTGCCAAGCAATCGGCGATCCTGGAGGCAGAAGGCCAGCGCGAGGCAGCGTTCCGCGAAGCGGAGGCCCGAGAGCGTCTGGCCGAGGCGGAAGCCAAGGCGACAAAGATGGTCTCCGAGGCGATCGCCGCCGGCGACGTGCAGGCGATCAACTATTTCGTCGCGCAGAAATATACAGAGGCGCTGTCTGCCATCGGTACGGCCGGGAATTCCAAGATTGTCCTGATGCCGATGGAGGCCACATCCATTATCGGCTCGCTGAGCGGTATCGGTG
>NZ_JABEPH010000420.1:0-4622 GCF_013004495.1 Rhizobium sp. SEMIA 4085 | reverse complement strand
AAATTCTCAGAGGCGCCAGAGGATGGACCGAGGGAGCCAAACATGCGGCCCGGCTCCAGGCAGCCGAGCGATTGCGGGAATGTATCCCGGCCGATCGAGTCGTAGACGACGTCCACGCCTTTGCCGCCGGTGAGCTCACGAACGCGGTCGAGGAAGTTTTCCGTCCTGTAGTTGATGACGTAATCGTAGCCATGCTCGAGCGCGAGCTTCACCTTGTCTTGCGAGCCGGCGGTACCGATCACGGTAGCGCCCAGCGCCTTTGCCCATTGCCCTGCGATGAGGCCGACGCCGCCGGCGGCAGCATGGAAAAGCAGAACCGTTTCAGGACCGACCTTGAATGTTCGGTTCAGCAGATATTCGGCGGTCATGCCCTTCAGCATCATCGCGGCTGCTGTTTCCAGGCTGATCGCGTCGGGCACCTTGACGAGGTGCTTGGCCTCGACATTCCGCTCGACGCTGTAGGCGCCGTCGGCACCGGCATAGGCAACCCGGTCACCGACTGCGAAACCGTTGACGCCAGGTCCGATCGCCGTCACGGTGCCTGCCGCTTCCTTCCCGGCGATGAACGGCAGATGCGCCGCCTTATAAGTTCCATCGCGGAAATACACGTCGATGAAATTGAGCCCGATGGCAGCGTGCCTGATCTGGATCTCGTCGGCGGATGGCGGCGGCAAATCGACATCGACATACTCAAGAACTTCAGGACCGCCATTGCGGCTGAAAGCAATCGCCTGCGTCTTTGTCATAACCGCCTCCTATTCGCTACGTCCCAGCGCCGGGAAGAACTGCAGTACGGCGCCGATGCAATAAAGATAGATACCGCTGATCACGAAGAGAATAATGGCCCATTGCGGCATGCTGAAGTGCATGAGCAGTGAAAACATGCCGAGCGCCGACCAGAAGAAGAAAACGCCGAGATTGATGAACCGCAGACGCTGGACGCGCACCGGATGCAGGAAATTGATTGGCAGGAAGGTAAGGATCACCGAGACGATCACCACCGTCAGGGCGGTCGCAGCGCTTGCGTCGATGACGAAGAGCGTAAAGACGATCATATTCCAGACGACAGGGAAACCGGAGAAGAAATACTCCTCGGTCTTCATTCCCATATCGGCATAATAGATGGCGCTCGACACGACAATCATGCCGGCGGCGGCAAAAGACCAGGGTTCACCGATCATGCCGCTCTGGTATAGTGCGAAAGCCGGCAAAAGCACGTAGGTTACATAATCGATGATATTGTCGAGCGTGTCGCCCGACCAGTTGGGCAGCACCTCCTTCACCCGCACCTTACGGGCGATGGGACCGTCGATGCCGTCGACGAGCAGAGCAAGGCCCAACCACCAGAACATGTCGATGAAGCGGTGTTCGGCGGCGGCGACCACGCCCAGAAATGCGAGGAAAGAGCCGGACGCCGTCAAAATATGGACGGAAAAGGCGCGTATCTCTGCATAAGGAACGCGCTTGTAGTTGAAAATCTTCATGTTCCCCCGTACCGCCTGCCGCCGCTTGAACCTGTGGGCAGCGTTTTGGCCTTAATATGCATCCTTTGCCCCGCTTCGCCAGCGCAAAAGCAACAAGATCATGCAGGCATTGATACATGACAATGATACGCATATTTCCTACTGATAGCGTCGCAGAGAATGGAATGCCTTTAATTTCCGGCATATTTGTAATATCTGCCTCGCATCAGACCTATCATGCGACGAATACGGGATCCGATACCGAATGAACGCTCCAGCAAAGACCGAAGATTTCGCCTCCGCCGTTCCGGCAAATGTCTATGCCGAAACGGTGCTGAGCGTCACGCAATATACGGACCGGCTCTTCCGCTTCACCATGACCCGACCGCAGGGTTTCCGTTTCCGTTCCGGCGAGTTCGCGATGATCGGCCTCATGGTCGATGGCAAGCCGATTTTTCGTGCGTACTCCATTGCAAGCCCCGCCTGGGCCGAAGAACTCGAATTCTTCTCGATCAAGGTGCCGGACGGCCCGCTCACATCGCATCTCCAGGACATCAAGCCGGGCGACCAGGTTCTGATGCGCAAGAAGCCGACGGGTACGCTGGTGCTTGACGCGTTGACGCCCGGCAAGCGGCTTTACATGTTCTCGACCGGAACGGGCATCGCGCCCTTCGCAAGCCTCATCCGCGACCCCGATACCTACGAGAAGTACGAGGAAGTGATCCTCACCCACACGACGCGCGAGGTCGCGGAACTGAAATACGGCTTCGATCTGATAGAAGAGATCCGGAACGACGAACTGCTGAGCGAGATCGTCGGCGACAAACTGCGTCACTATGCGACGGTCACCCGCGAGGATTTCGAATATCGCGGTCGCATCACCGACCTGATCTCCTCCGGCAAGCTCTTTACCGATCTTGGCGTTCCGCCGCTCGACCCGGCAATCGACCGCGGCATGATCTGCGGCTCGTCCGCCATGTTGAAGGACACTAAGGAATTGCTCGAAAAGGCAGGCTTTGAAGAAGGCGCCAACAGCAAGCCGGCCGAGTTCGTCATCGAACGCGCCTTCGTCGGTTGACGGTTTTTGGATTATTGATTGAACGGCTCCGGAGACGGGGCCGTTTTCATTTGTGGCTGAGATAGTCGATCAAGGCCGCCATTGCCTGCCGCGATTCTTCTACCTTGCCCTGCTGGATGGCGCGAATAACCGTGACGTGCAGCTTGATCGAGCGGTCCATCCGCTCCGGAGTGGCCATCGAATACCAAAGACGGCGTGAATGTGTCTGCACAGGTCCGAGCGACGCGGTGATGTATGTATTCGGGCAAGCCTCTTCGAGTAGCTCGTCGAATGCCTTGTCGGCAGCGAAGAAGGCGGCAAGATCGCCATTGACCGCGCAATTGGTCATTGTGCGGGCGCAGTCTATCAGCGCCCGCCGCTGCTCGTCCGTCGCATGCTTCGCGACCAGCGACGCAGCAATAGGCTCCAGTTCCCTGCGCACCTGCATGACATTGGCATGGTCGTCCGGTTTGATCTCCGCCACCTGCAGCCCGACCCGCGGCCTGACGATGACGAGCCCCTGCCAGGCAAGCTTCTGTATCGCTTCGCGCACCGGCGTACGGCCGTGACCGGCAATATCGATCAGCTGCTTTTCGGTCACCAGCGCGCCCGGCTTCAACACCAGCGTCACAATCGCGTGTTCAAGTGCGAGATAGGCTAGATGGCTCTGTGAACTCTGCATTCGATAGTCCATACTTCATCCTGATATATCAGATATTGACACGACGCAAATCAGATGGCAAGCTACTGTGATATATCAGAGTTAAGGAGACGAACATGTGGCGCGGCGTATTTCCTGCAGTAACGACGAAATTCACTGAGAGCGGCGAGCTAGATCTTGCCGAAATGGAACGCTGCTTCGGGCTCCAGGCCGATGCAGGTGTCGATGGCATCATCGTCTGCGGCTCGCTCGGCGAGAACATGACGCTCGAGCCGGAAGAAAAGCTGGAGATCCTGAATGTCGCGCGCTCGGCTGCGGGTTCGAGGCCAGTCCTAATGACGGTTTGCGAAAGCTCGACAAAGCGTGGCGCCGCTGCAGCCAAGGCCGCAGCAAAGGCCGGTGCGAGCGGCTTCATGGTCTTGCCAGGCGTACCTTACAAATCCGCTCCGGAAGAGACGCTGACGCATGTCCAGACGATTGCCGCGGCCGGTGGCCTGCCGATCATGGTCTACAACAATCCTATCGCCTATGGCGTAGACGTCACGATCCCGATGTTCGAAGAGCTGGCGAAGAACGATCTCGTCGTCGCCATGAAGGAATCGACCGACGATATCCGCCGCGTGACGGACGTCTTCAATGCCTTCGGCGAACGCTTCGATGTGTTTACCGGCGTCGACAACCTGGCGCTCGAAAGTCTCTTGATGGGGGCGCACGGCTGGGTCGCCGGTCTCGTCGTCGCCTTCCCGAAGGAAACGGTCGCAATCTATAAGCTCGTCCAGGCGGGCCGCCTCGATGAAGCGCGCGCCATCTACCGCTGGTTCCGGCCGCTGCTCGACCTGGACGTCTCGACCTTCCTCGTCCAGAACATCAAGCTTGCGGAAGTCTACGCCATTCAGTCGAACGACCGCGTCCGCGCCCCTCGCCTGCCGCTCTGCGGCGAACAGCGCCTGCGCGTCGTTGGCGTGATTGAAAAGGCGCTTTCAAACCGCCCGGAACTGCCGAAGTTCTGATCAATCGGCACACGGAGTGTTCCAAGGCCGGGCATCGCCCGGCCTTGTTCATTCGTGCCGTAAGGCCTCGATCGGATTGAGCTGCGCGGCCCTTCGCGCCGGGAAATAGCCGAAGATCATGCCGATTGCGGCCGAGAAGACGAAGGCGACGGCGATCATCAGCGGGCTGACGACGAAGGGAACCTTCAAGAGCGTCACGGCGGTGAAGCCGATGACTAATCCGAATAAGATGGCCATGAGGCCGCCGAAAAGCGCACGCGCAACCGCCTCGAACAAAAACTGCCACACTAACAGCATCGCCAAAGCGCCGAACGCAAGACGTAAGACAATATCCCGTGTGCTGTAAGGGGCCAGCACAGGAACGTACTTCAAGAGGCCGATGCACCGGCGTGGGAGAGTAAGCGGTGGTGAAGCAGCAAAGAACGCAGCAG
>NZ_JABEPH010000419.1:0-4636 GCF_013004495.1 Rhizobium sp. SEMIA 4085 | reverse complement strand
TGCATCAATCGGCCTGAGCCTTGCCCGGCAAGCCAAGGAAGGGGTCAAATATTTCGCTCCGATCTTGCTGATGGCGCTCTGCCTGGTGCCGGGAATCTATCTCGGCGACGTTGACCATCCTCTGCAGCAGTTGTGGCTATCGATTGCAACGGCCGCCGCTGCAGCACTTGTCTACCTTGGCAGCATGTTTTTCATGGCCCGCATGTCTTCGTCCGAAGGGCTGCATGAATACGACTTCGTCATGCAATATCTGAGAAAGAGGTTCAGGCCGGCCATTTAATGGATGCAGCTCGGCCTAATCTATTGATTTGCCCGCTCGAAAGGCGCAAGCCGCTGTCAAATAGAGCCTCTGCTGCCCGTATGTTTCAGGCTGTAAAACCGATGGGAAAGCCAAGTAGACTTGCGAGATACGGGAGAATCGCCATAAAAAGAGCACAACCGGACGCATAACTGGCATGTCGATTGACATTCATGCTTGCTGTTGTCTTCGTCGAAGCGAAGAACGTTTTGCGGGCAGTTCAGTTCGAAGTTGCGCGAAGCAATGCGTCTAAGCCCAACCAGTTTCGGAGCCAAGGGTCTTGGCGTTGAAACGTCGGCAGGAGGCCGGACGGATGCATTCAAAAGTCCTTTTCGAACGCAGGCGTTCTCCCACCGCGAAATTCGTTCTGCGGTGGGCGGCCATTCTCTTTTGCCTGGTGATATGGGGCGCCGCGATGGCCTTTTTCATCTGGTAGATTCGTTGCGCGCGAAAAGAACGATGCCGATCGTCTTCCAGATAATCTTCAAGTCGGCCGATATCGAGCAGCTGTGATAATAGTCCACGTCGAACTGCACCCGTTCATCATAGGTCGTGTCCTTGTTCCGGTGCACCTGCCATAGACCGGTAAGGCCCGGCGTCATGGCGAGATAGTAATGAATCCGACGGCCGTAACGCTCCATTTCATCGGCCACGATCGGCCGCGGGCCGACAAGGCTCATATCACCGCAAAAGACGTTCCAGAGCTGCGGCAGCTCGTCGAGGCTCGTCATCCGGAGATATTTTCCAAGCCAATGGACGCGTGGGTCGTTGACCAGCTTCTGGGTTTCATTCCATTCAGCGCGCCGCACGGGATCGTTGGCAAGAATGCTGGCCAGCCGCGCATTGGCGTCCTTCCGCATCGAGCGGAATTTCAGGCATGGGAATGAACGGCCGTAGCGGCCGACACGCTCGTGTCGGAATATGAGCGGCCGCCCATCAACCAGCAGCAGGGCCACCGCGATAAGCGCGAAAAACGGCAGAAAGAAAACCAGCGCCGATCCGGAAATCAGGATGTCCCCGGCACGCTTCAGGCGATAATCTCTCGACGTCGGCCGTCGTAGCCGAGCCGATTGCCCGTCCTGAGCAACGCCATCAAAGAACGATAGCATTTTTTGAAACCCCGTTTGTATCTCAACCCACAGTTAAGGTTGGCAGTGTCGGCCAGAATAGACAATTGACCAGAACGGCTAAGCCTTAGTCAGATAGAAGTAGGCCCGAATACCGATGGCGGGACCATTGATTTACTCACCTCTTAAAACTGTCGATACACGAGAGGGCACAACCGCTTTCAATAAGGGTATCTGCTTGATGCCGTTCAATTAAATGAACCGATGGCGATAGGCGGCGGGTCGAATGCCGGTTCCTTCAGGTAGCCGGCCGGCAACACCAGCCAAGCTCGTTCGCGCCAAGATCCGGCTGTAGAGAGCGATCAGCGCTTCGCCCCAGGTTTCCGGCGAATGAGCAAGCCCGGGGGCCTTGCTGAGGCCGTTCAAGCTCATGGAGCGTACCAGAGCATCATCGGCTGCGAGCCGTCGCATCGCCGTCGCCAGCGATCCGATGTTCCCCGTCCTGAAGGTCAGCGCGCACCCGAATTCCTCAAGCTCGTTTCCCAACAAGGCGGCGTCCGGCACAATGACGGGAATTCCGCTTCCGATCGCTTCGACGGCTGCAAGCGCGAAAGGTTCCGGCACGCGCGACGACACGACGATGGTGCGCGCATTGCGCAGGAGTTCGTGCATCTCCCCTTTCGCTTTCCAGCCGTGGATGACGACTTCGGGATAGTCGCGTTCCAATATCGACCGCCCTGCGCCATCGCCAATGATCTGGAGCCGCACATTGGCAAGGCGCGCCGCCCGCGCGGCATCCTCGAACCCTTTTTCCGGCTCGAGCCTTCCCACGAAGAAGAAATCCCGCATCGTCCAGGGTTCAGCCCCTCTGGGCAGAAACGGCTCCACCGGATTGCGAATGGTCTCGATATGATCGGTACAGATTCCGGCGCGCTCGAAATATTCCCGCATCCGCTGATGCACGATGACGATATTGGCCGGGAGCTCGTCCGTCGGATAGAGCCGCTCACGCAGCAAGTGGCGTGCAGAACGCCAGATCTTCTCGTGATAGCCGCGTTTGTCGCATTGCGTCATCATGCACGGCACCGACATCGGCGTGAGCGTACAGACGGTGTCTTTCCGGTAGTTCGCAAAGCCGCCGTTTGGGCAGCACAGGAAATAATCGTGTGCATGCAGAACCACGCGCTGGCGCACGGGCCACAGGGCCTGGAAGATGGAAGGCGAAAGGATCTTCGACCAGCCATGAACGTGATAGATGGTCGAGGCCGTGTCGGCACTATCGATGACCTCTCGCACGGCATCGAGCGCCTGCCTGTTGTAAAGCCCGTTGATCGAGGCTGCGATCCGCCCCTGGACGGTCAGCGGTGCGCCGCCGAGATTGATGGTGTCGTCCGCCGGCAGCTCGCTTCCGGCCGCGTCGCCCGCCAGGTAGGTTACGGGAATACCGGCGCGTTTGAGCAAATGCGCCGACAAAATGGCAAGGTTGGAGGCTCCCCCGACCTTTGTCGAACGGTCATTGATGATGACAACGCGATCGGGATAGCGCTGAATCACGATCCTACCCCATCGTCCTGATATTCTGCGGGGCAAGCCTGCCCATCAGAAGATCGAAAATTGCGATCGCATTGCCCTTCAGACGCCCTTTCCGGTCGACCCAGGGTTCGGGGCGCCAGGCTTTGACAAGATTGGCGGCCAGGTTCCGGCCCATTTGCGCAGCTGCCCGTCCCGAACTCAGGGTGTTCTTGCGCACGAGATAGATGGGATTGGCGATCTGCGAATATCCGAACTTGATGCCGGTTGTGCGACCGGCCTTCGTGCCGAGATGCACGCCCTGCAGATGGTCGGCGCAAATGACTTCGCCATATCGCGCCATCATGCGGCTGAAGTCGACATCTTCAAGCCAGCCATAAAACGGCAGATTCTCGTCAAACCGGACGCCTGAAGCCACGATCGCCGAAACACGGACAGCCATGTTGCAGCCGTAGGCGTTATAGATCGGCTTGAAGGATTTCTCCCGTTTCTGCGGGCGGCGAACCTTCTGCACGAGTTTCAAGCCGTCGCAGACCGAGATACCCGCCCCGGTAATCCCGTCGGCGATGACCGTGCCCGTCGACATGACGATATCGCGTCGGCTGCGAAACAGCAGCTCAGTGTCCTCGATATAAGTGGGCGTCATCAGGAAATCGTCGTCGAGGAAGAGCACCACATCCGCATCGACGATGCTGTCAAGAATTGTATTGCGCTGAAGGCAAAGTCCACGCTCTGAAACCAATACCCTGACCGGGCATGCGAGCGAGGAAAGGCTCGTTCGCTCGACATCTTCAAGCGAGGGCACGCAGATGACGACCTCCTCGGGCTGACGCGTCTGGTGCGATATATGGGGAAGCACGGCAGAAAGGATTTCGCGCCTGCCCGAACTCGCGATGCCGACGGCAACCTTGAGCGGGCGCCCGCGCGGCTTGTCATTGAAGGCCAGATGGGGAGCGGTCGGCTTTACGGCAGGTTCGCTCGGCCGCGACGAAGCAGGCTTTCCTGGTGAACGCTTCGTGCCGCCGCTGCGATTGGCGATGATCCCGAGCAGGTTCACCCGCGACGTGCCGAAGCTCGCAAGCGCAGCCGACAGCCGCTCGATGGTCATTTTCTTCGGCTTGCCGACGACAATGGCGACGCCATCCAGATAGTTGACGATATGCCGGGTATCCGCCGAGTCCTCGAATGCCGCAAGATCGACGATGACCACGCCGTAGTTCTGGCGGAGCAGCTCAATTTCCGTCTTGAGTGCGGCTAGATGACCGAATATCTGGTGGCACGCGGCAGACCGCCTTGTCCCCTCGACGGTCAGCACGGGAACCAGCGCGCAGGCTTCAGCATGCTCGTCGTCCCTGTTTCTCCTGCTCCTGCGGCCGTGCTCATCGTGACCCGCCACGACATGTTCGGCCGCTTGCGGCTCATGCGTGCCAACATGATCCATCCGCAGCAAGCCGAGCCCGAAGTCCTCTCCGGCGGCACCCACCACTTTGCTCAGGAAGCCTTTTTGGAAATCGGCATCGACGAGGACGACCGGCGTGCCTTCGTTCTGGTAGAGCTGCGCGAGGTTCGCCGCAACCGTCGTCTTTCCCTCGCCGCTGCCGACCGACGTGATGCCGATGACCATTGGCGAATTGGGGCGGAATGCCGAACCGATAGAGTTCTTCACGCCTCGCAAGGCTTCGGTGAAATCGGAATAGGGCGCATCGAGCACACCTCGCAGCGGCATCGCGGCCTGCAGGTT
>NZ_JABEPH010000418.1:0-4639 GCF_013004495.1 Rhizobium sp. SEMIA 4085 | reverse complement strand
GGCAGACGTACCCAATAGGCCTGTGCGCTAACTGGCTCATGACAGTGCCGGCCAACTGTGTGCACGTCCTTCTTCGCCTATATGGCCCGCTGGAGTCATGGTTCGACAAGACCTGGAAGCCGGGCGAGTTCGAACCAGTCGAGTGACGCCAGAATACGCGATGAACGGATCGCCACAGGCGGCGCCCGCCTCCAATGCGATTCGACTGGTAGGTGGGATCGGCATCGGCCGGAATACCGCGCCGTACATGAGGGCGCGTCGGGATCAGCCACGGCGGCCTGTGCGTTCTGCTTCGTGTTTTCACCAGAGCAACGATCAGCGGGACTGCATTGGGAGGCGGAGCTTGAAGTCAAGATCAGGGCTGTCGGCACCATGGATCTACGTGGGGCTCCTCGCAGCTCAGACCGCTGCGGCCCTGATTCTGTTCTGGATCGTGTTCCCCATCTTTCATGGCTTGGTCACCCACCTCGGGGAGCGGCAGATGCTGGACCTCTCGGATCAGCTCGGGATTGTTGCCAGCGACGCGCTGCTTCATTGCTGTTACTGGACACGGTTGAAATGGGTGCCGGTTACCCCGCCGTTTCATGGCCCGGCTTCGCTTTTCATCGACATGTTCGTGGCGCGCGCCGGAATGGGGCGCGTTGGCGTGGGTGCGGTCGGCTTCCATGGTGGATTGCATGCGCATCCGGCGGCCCGCTACGGCGCCGCAGTCGCGACGGGCGCTGCCATCGGTGCTGCGGCGGCTCCCGTGCCATGCTATAACCCCGCTTGCGGCTACTATCCGTATCCGCCCTGCTACTGAAGTCGGGAGCGGCACACTGCAATGGAGCAGGGGAGAAACAGCCGAGGCGGATGGAAATCGGCGGCGGGCGTTCTTGCCGCCGTCCTCCTGGCGTATCTGCTCGTCTGCTACCTGGTGATGCCTGAACTTTGGATCTTCCGTGACCGGAGCACTGTTGCCGATCTCAGCCGGATGGTCACTACGACCGACGACGACATTCCGGGCGACCCAATCAACGTCGGCGTCGTCGGCCCGAAGCAGCAGGTGATCAAAGCCTTCGCCGCCTCAGGCTGGGATCCCGCCGACAGGATAACACTGCTCTCCTCGATCGAAATTGGCCTGAGCGTGGCGCTCGATCGGCCGGATCTCGATGCGCCGGTCAGCCCGCTGTTCTTCGATGGCCGGAAGCAGGATCTGGCCTTCGAAAAACCAGTCGGGCGAAGCGCGGACGAGCGCCACCACATACGCCTCTGGCACACGGCGTCGGTCGGCGCCGACGGCCAGCCGCTGTGGCTGGGCTCCGCCAGCTTCGACCGCGGAGTCGGCGTCAGCCACGACACCGGGCAGATCACCCACCATATCGGACCCGATCTCGATGCCGAGCGCGAGCTGGTGATCGGTGACCTCAAGGCCGCCGGGCAGGTTTCGATGACCTACGAGCGCGCAGGTGCCGGTGCGACAAAAGATGGTCGCAACGGCGGCGGAGACCCGTACTTCACCGACGGTCGTATCCTTGTGGGGGTGCTGAGATCGGCCGAAAAGCAATAAGATTCGCGAGGGCGGGACCAGGGCGAACCGGCCGAAACCGGCTTCCCCGACTAACCATCGACGGATCCGCTTTCGCGGCGCCGCTCGAAGGGAACTGCCCGTTCGACCTCGGCGACGGATGGCAGCCGGCGTCTCATGGCAAGGAGACAAAACACTCGAGCCGGGGGGTCCTCAACTGTGCGATTGTGGAAGCCTTCGGGCCTTTGCCAGTGCAGTCACCAATTCCTGCGATTGGGCGGTGGCCTTCCACAGCATCCTCGCTCTGAAGGAAGGACTCACGCCCGCTGATGTCGAGGCGATCCGCGAGGGCGGTGTTCCTGCTGACACTCGACTTGCCGCTCTGTCGGCACTTGGCGCGAAGCACGCGGCCATGTGCGCGACGATGATCTTGAAACCGGCGTCGCCGCTGGATTGCGCCGGGAGCAGGTGCTGGAGATGGTGGCCGTGACCGCGGCCTCGACCATCACCAACTATGTCGACGCGATCGCCCAGCCACCGCTTGAGGATTTCTTGCGGCCGCATGCTTGGCGGACCGGGCGGGATTCGAACATAT
Organism: Rhizobium sp. SEMIA 4085; assembly: GCF_013004495.1. Lineage (NCBI taxonomy): Bacteria > Pseudomonadati > Pseudomonadota > Alphaproteobacteria > Hyphomicrobiales > Rhizobiaceae > Rhizobium > Rhizobium sp. SEMIA 4085. Next base: position 2,537 of record NZ_JABEPH010000418.1, on the reverse strand, counting down.
ACCCCGAAATAATCGGCTGGCCCCGGATACGTCATAAGGAATGTCGGCTTTTGGACGTTGGACAAGCAGCTTTGATGTCCGAAATGAAGGCGCAAAGGGGTCATAGTCCGTTTGCGCCACTGCTGCGAACAAGCAGCGGGATCGGTCGGACGCGCGTCAGTGGCGCTGCGGCAGGAGAGCTGGGGCGTCGCGCGAGCCATAGTCTCAAGAGGCGTGATCTGTGGTATCATAGGCCGGTAAGGCGGTAATGCCAGAGGCGCCGGTCCTGCCTGGCTCTGACCTGCGGCTTGCGAGTCGTGAATCTTTATTGAGGCTCAACATGGAGCGGAAGCTCGCTGCCATCCTTGCCATCGATGTTGTCGGGTACTCGGCGCTCATGGAGGCGGATGAAGCGGGCACCTTCGACCGGCTGAAACGTGGCCGCAAAGAGCTGTTCGAGCCGGAAATCGCGACGCGACACGGGCGAATCTTCAAGCTGATGGGAGACGGCCTGCTGGCGGAGTTCGGCAGCGTGGTGGATGCGGTCGAATGCGCGGTCACGCTTCAGCGCGGCATGGCGGAGCGTAACGCGAGCGTCGCCGAAGACCAGCGCTTCGAAGTCCGGATCGGAATCAACCTTGGAGAAGTGATCGTCGAAGGGGACGATCGCTATGGCGAGGGCGTGAACGTGGCGTCGCGTCTCCAACAACTCGCCGAGCCCGGTGGTATCTGCGTTTCGGAGAAGGTGTCCAAGGAGGTCAGGCAGAAGCTGGCGTTTGCGTTCGAGCCCATGGGCGAGCAGCGGGTGAAGAATATAGCCGAGCCGATATACTGCTATCGCGTGAACCTGCACGTTCCGAGAGCCGCTCCGGTCGGCCGACTGGCATCGCTCGAATTGCCCGACAAGCCCTCGATCGCGGTCTTGCCTTTCACCAACATGAGCAACGATCCGGAACAGGAATCCTTTGTCGACGGCTTGACCGAAGACCTGATCACCGACCTGTCTCGCTCAGCCGGCCTCTTCGTCATCGCGCGCAACTCAACCTTTGCTTACAAGGGGCGGTCGGTCGATGTGCGTTTGACCGCGCGTGATCTAGGGGTGCGCTATGTGGTTGAAGGCAGCGCCCGGCGCGCCGCGGCGCGCGTGCGCATCAATGCGCAGCTGATCGACGCGATCGGCGGCGATCATATCTGGGCCGAGCGCTACGACAGCAGTCTCGAGGACATCTTCGCAGTGCAGGACGAGGTCACGGCCAAGATCGTCGAAGCCCTTGTGGGCCGATTGGCCGGACAGCCGGCGCGCAAACGGCCGACGAGTCTCGAAGCCTATGACCTTTGCGTGCGAGCCCGCGGCGTCAGTTTTCAGACCGGGTTAGGCGCGCGGGAAGCGCGCATGCTCCTGGAAAAGGCGATCGGACTCGATCCCGACTATGCCGAGGCACATAGCTTGCTGGCGCTCAATCTTTGGCTCGGCTGGCTGTTCTGGAACGAGCCGAAGGAAACCAACCAGCCTCGCGCGCTGGCGGAAGCGCAGCGGGCTGTGGCGCTCGACCCTAACGATGCGGGGAACCGCTGGGGGCTGGGCATCATACTTGGTCACGAACGGCGTTACGCGGAATCGGATGCCGAGTTCGAGGCAACCTTCAAGCTCGATCCTAATCATGCCGATGCCTGGGCGATACGCTCGGATCTCATCACCCTGAGGGGCGACGCGGTCAAGGGCGTCGAATTCGTGAAGCGGGCGTTGCGGCTCAATCCGCGCCCACCGGGATGGTACTATTGGATGGCAGGCCAAGCCTATTATGCGCTCGGCGACTATCAATCCGCGGTTGAGGCTTTGCGCAAGCCGGAAACCTACCGCACCACGTCGCGGCGCTTGCTGGCGGCAGCCCTCGCGCAGCTCGGGCGCCTGGATGAAGCCCGTCAGGAGGCGGAATTCTTCATGATGAACGATCCCCATTTTAGCATCGGGCACTGGGCATCATCGCAGCCATTCGACGACGAGGAAGTGCTCCAGCGCTTCGTCGAAGGCTACCGCAAGGCTGGCCTTCCCGACTAAAGAGCGCATCATTTTGGATTGCCGGCTTGCTCTGGTCAGGACATAGGCTCGACTTTTGGCTGTGAGGGCAATGCCCGTGGGTTCCATCGATCGATGTCCGTTGATGGCGCGCGAGTACGACGTTGGTGATGGATCCTGCAATGTCCGCTTTCGAGAAGCCGGAAAAGCAGTTTTTGTGACCGACAACGAGGCGCAAAGCCGCCTTCTCTGCAGTTTCTTAGTTTTGTTCTGGAGTGGTAGAAAAATGGCGCACCCGACAGGATTCGAACCTGTGACCTTTGGAATCGGAATCCAACACTCTATCCAGCTGAGCTACGGGTGCATGCCCTGAGGCGGTTTGAATCGCCTGTCCGATGGGATGTTCTTAGCCTAGCTTGCCCTGCGCTTCAATCTCCAAAATTGAAAAGTCCGCCGTTCTTGTGAACTGACCCCATTAAGTTGGACGGTTTAAAGGCAAGGCAGATTTAAGGGCTGGGTTCTGTATTGTACAGGACTCAGC
>NZ_JABEPH010000417.1:0-4673 GCF_013004495.1 Rhizobium sp. SEMIA 4085 | reverse complement strand
CCCGGGCCAGCCCCGGGGTCTGGGGTGCACGCGCACACCCCAATCGCGACGGCAAAAGGCGGTCGCCGGCGGGGTGGGAGTCCGCGAGGTGACACATGAGGGCCCCGAGCCCGTAAAAAGGCGCCCCCCCTTGATGCGAAAAAACCGGCGGGGCGCCGCGGGGGGGCGATGTGACTACAGGGGGGACCCCCGGCCGAACCGATCGGGCACCCGCCGGTATGATCTCCTCCACGATCGGGCTCGCCCACAATCGCTCCGGCAGGCCGAGCATCGCAGCCTGCTGATGGATTTCGCTGCCGCCGCAAGCGACGGCGAGTGATGGCGACAGCCGCGTGGTGGAAAGAAACTGCGCCACTTCCGCCTCGACATGGGCGTTCCAAGCCTTATCGCCTTTCGGATAGTCGAAATTGGCGAACATGAAATCCTGCCAGACCAGCAGGCCGAACTCGTCGCAGAGGCGAAAGAAATCCGGCGTCTCATAGGCCATGGTGCCGCCGATGCGAACCATGTTCATGTCGGCCTCCGCCGCCAGTCGCAGCCACGGCTCATAATCGTCGCGGCCGCCGGGCAGCCGCACGATATCGGCCGTGGTCCAGACCGCGCCACGGCAGAAGATGCGTTCGCCGTTGACCAGGAGGCCGAAATCCCGGCCATCGGCGCCGCGATCGATTGCCAGCCGGCGAAAGCCGGTGCGTCCGAGCGGATGCTCGACGTCATCGATGATCAGCGTGACCTCATGGAGATGCGGTATTCCATGCGTGTGCGGCCACCATGGCGTCACGCCAGGGATCTTAAGAATCGCCGTGCAGCGGCCGTGGCTGTCCCGCTCGAAGGCCTGCTCGATATCGCCGCAGCGAAGGGTAACCTCGCTGACATACCCTTCGATCGAAAGCGAGGCATAAAGCCGTCCCTCTCCATCCTCCAGCAGATCAGGCCGCAACGAAAGGTCGCGAACGATGGGCTCATGCGGATGCAGCAGCGACACCGGCCGCCAGGGTCCGACCGCCTGTATTTCCGGGCACCAGCCAGGCATATGGCCAAGCAGCGTTGTGCGCGCCAGCCGCAATCCCTGCGGCGTGATCATCTGTGGCCGCCAGCGGGCGCGCGGGCCGGGTTTTCCAAGGCGCGGCTCCAGCGCCCGGAAGCACAATGCCAGTTCGTCGCCGCCATGCAGGTGAACGGCAAGATCATGCGTTTCGAACATGCTCTCGGATTTGAGAATTTTCCGGCCGTTCAGGAAGACTTCGCAGAGCGTTGCCAGACCTTCCAGCCGCAAGACGGCATTGCCGGCATTGGCATCGACCAACCGGCAGAGATACCAGGCATCGCGGTCGTTCAACGGATGCGGATGTTCCCGGTCGAAGAGCCCGGCCTTTTCCAGCGCTTCCGCCACAGTGCCCGGCACCGGCGCCGGGATGACGGCCGAAAGCGACAGGTCCGAAGGCGAGGCGCAGGCGCCTGCATCCGTCAGAACCAGATTCCACCCTTCGACCTGCAGCGTGTTGCCGCTGATATCAGCCAAACGCTTTTGCATTGGATCTCCGGTTCAAAACATGATCCCAAAAGTGCAAGCGACTTTTTGAACGAGATCATTTTCACTAAAGCGATTATTCAAGCAGCGCCATCATGGCATCCCATGCATCCGCGGCCGGCTCAAGCGCCGTCTGCAACGGCTCGAATTTCTTGCGCGTCACGGCTCGGGCAAGCTGAAACTGCACCGATTTCGCCACTTCCGAAATCCGGCGCGCCTCAAAAGCCGCCTCGGCGAAATCCGCCGACAGCCAATCGAGATGACTGCCCGCCAGCTCGAAATTGGCCCCGAGCTGGCGCAGCGTGTTGAAGGCATATTTATGGAAGAAGCCGAACGGCCGCTCGGCCATGACTTCAACCTGCGCCGGAAAAACCGCCGCGAAGGCGCGGATGGGATTGGCGACCGGACGGCGGCGAAAATGGAAGGCCAGAAGCTGGCGGGATGTCTGCCGGATGGCAGCCTCACCTGGTGCGCTGTCCGGAAACTTCGCGAACTCGGTATAAGGCAGGAAGGGCAGATCCTCGTCCGTAAGGTGCAGCTCGAACAGCCCGTTGAAGTCATCGCCTGAGAGCCGGAAAAAGCCACCATTGTGGAAGTAGTCGAGTTCGCGGCCCGCCATATCGAGCCGGTTGATGGCAACGGTCGTCTTGCCGTGCTCCCGGCGATAGCCGACGCCCTGCGTGTCCGGCATGTAGAAGGAATCCATTTCGACCAGGCAGAGCCGGCCGCGGCCAATCTGCTCAAGGACATGGCGCTCGACCTTGTCGTAGATCGCCAGTTCCGTGCACCGAATGCCATAGAGCGCTTCGAGATCATCGAGCGGCACCTTGAAGAAGGTAAACTGATCGCCTTCGAAATCCTGCGTCAGCGTAAAGGCGAGCATCGCTTCAGCCGGCAGCCTGAGCGTGTTCAGCACTTCGATCCAGAGGTCGAGATAGCAGTTGGTTTCCGGCCACATGCGCTCGCTGGCGTGCAGCGCGTGTGGCATATGGGTGGCGGGATCGAGGTCCCTGAAGACGGAAGCCACGATCAGCCCCACAGCGCCTTGCGCACGCTCTGGGGCCATTCCGCGGTATTGAGCCCATGATGATGGAACAGCGCCAGCGCGATGCGCTCGAGACCGAAGGCGACGCAGGCCGTATGCGCGACGCTGCCATCAGCGAAATTCAGGCCCCATTTCGCGCCGAACGCATCCTGATGATAGTTGAAGCTCATGCAGGCGGTCGGATTGGCGGATGAGGTGATCGGGATCAGCAGCTCGAATTTCAGGTTCTGGTCGCGCTGGTTATTGGCGAGCATCTTGCCGGCGCGGCCGAAGAACGGATCGTTGGCGACATCGATGACGACGTCGAGGCCGACGGCCTTCATCATCTCGAGGCCGCGGTCCATCCAGCTCTGGCGGAAATCCGTGACGTGGCCTTTGGTGCCCATGCAGACATATTCGCGCATGCGGAACAGCTGCTGGCGGGCCGGGTCCTTCGAAGGCTCATGGCGGAAGCAATAGGATTGCAGGTCGAACAGCGCGCCGCTCTCCGGCAAGGGACCGCGCTTCGCGACGGTCGGGTAGAGCGGATAGCAGGCCGCCGGCGTCAGCACGATATCGGTCGCCTCCTGGTCTTTCGTCCAGTCTTCGCCGACTTCCATGCATTTCAGCAGGCTCGTGTGGTCGAACTCGCTGCCGCAGAAGCTGTGCACGGTGCCGGCGAGCTGCGGAAAGCTCTTCATGTAGCCGCTCGCCTCAAAGAGGGCGCGATTCATGCCCGGCGGGAAGCGGATTGCTTCGGCGCCATCCGCACCGCCGAATCCGTAGATCAGGCGCTCAAAGGCAGAGATCACATCTTCGAACTGACCGCTGCGGCCATAGAGGCCGTCAATGCCGGTGTCGATCAGAAGACCGGATTCGAAAAGGCGGTCGAGAAACGATGTTTGTATATCCATGACAATTACCCCAACAGGCTGGTACCTTGCTTATGGACGAGCAGCATCGGCGACGTATTGCCGAGAATGCGGTCGTTCGAGATCATCAATTGAGCGGAATGCGCGTCGCGCAGATGGCGGCCGAGGCTATAGGGCGTGCCGTTCTTGTAGCCCATGATGCCGCAGATCAACATGGCGTGGTTGATGATCGGCAGGATCATCTCCGACGACGCGATCTTGACGTTGTTCATGGCGACGGCAAAGGCCATCGAGGACAGCCGGTCGGCATCGGCCTTCGCCTCTTCGTAGATTTTCAGCCCGGCGAGGACATTGGATTTCACCATCTGCAGCAGGCAGGAAACCTCCGCCAGACGCAGCGCGCCGGGCGGCGGCGTGCCGGGCGATTTGCGGGCGGCAGCGCGCACGAAAGCCTGGGCACGGGCGACGGCATCGGCGGCTATGCCGTACCAGACGCCGCTCCAAAGAAGATGAGAGGTTGCCAGCATCGACTCCGCGGCGATCTCGGCAAATGGCTTCGGCAGGATCTGTGCGGCCGGCCCCTCGCCCTTGAAGAGGAAACCGTCGGAGCAGGTGCCGCGCATGCCGAGCGTGTTCCACTCGACCGTGCGCTCAAGCCTGTATTGGCCCTTGAGGAAAACCGTCAGCACCTGGTCGGACGAGGCGGCCTCGGTATGGCTGCGCGAGGTGATGAGAACCGCATCGGCATGGGCGCCATAGGATATCACGGTCGCATCCTTCTCCAGAAAGCAGGTGCCGTCCACGACCTTGATGGCGCAGATGCTGTTTCGCAGATTGCCGCCGATCCCGCCTTCCGTCGTCGCCGAGGCCAACAGAAGCTGTTCTTTAGCGACATGGCGCATGTAATCGCGGTGCCAGTCGCTGCCGGCGCCGTGTTCGACCAGGCTCGACAGCTTGATCTGGTGCATGGCGAAAACCATGGCGCTGGCCGCACAGGTCTGCCCGAGGATCGAGCAAAGGTCGGCGATCTCGGTGATCGACGCACCCTCCCCGCCCAGATCGGCGGGAATCTTGGTCGACCGCAGCCCTTCGGCGCCCCACGCATCCCCCGCCTCCCGCCGGAAGAGGGCCTCCGCACCGGCCTCCTCCGGCAAATTTCCCGCGAATGCCGCGACGCCGCCGGCGCGCACCCCCGCCCTGCTCTTCGCCCCGGCGTTGCTCGTGCCGCCACCGGCCCCGCTCGAGG
>NZ_JABEPH010000416.1:0-4705 GCF_013004495.1 Rhizobium sp. SEMIA 4085 | reverse complement strand
TGCCGGTCCCGAACTCGCCTACTTGCGCTCCCGCACCTGGGACAACAACACCATAAACGACATTCTGGCGTGGCAGGACGAAAACCGGGAAAGCAGCGAGAACGCGGCGCTGTACTTTCTGCGCAACTACCCCGAACTCTGGACACGGTGGATGCCGGCTGACGTCGCGGAAAAGGTGAAGGCCGCTCTTTGAGCAATTCCAGCCTCGCGTAGGCTATCGCTCCTAGGCTGACGGCATGTTCTAGTCAAACGACTGCCGGGCCGTGGCAGCAGCGTAATGGATGACCGATGACGCCAGCCGCTTCCTTTCCCGATCGCGACACTGTTGCCAGCAAATTTGCAAGCGCTTCTGAAGCGGACAGGTCGTATCTTGCTCTGCTCATGGAGAATGCCGCGCAGGACGACAGCCTGATCGCCGGCTTGTATCGGTATCTGGATCTGGCCGCGGCTGCGCCCTTTCTCAATTCTCTGAAACTTGAAAATACTGGAATGTGGATTGGTGAAGCCGCGCCGGCGCGGCTTCAGATCCGTTTGACCGAAGCGGCGAAATCAAGCCAGCATCCGGCCTATATTGCTTTCCGCACTGGCCTTAACCGATCGGGCGGCCTCGAGCGCGCCTATCCTGCCGCAACGGTCTGAAAAGATTTAGCGGCGTGCGGCGCGGTTGACAGAATGGCCGGCATCCTGCGTCGCGTTGACGGCGTTTGCCGTATCACGGCCCACGCCACGGATGGTATTGCCGCAGGAAGAAAGCGCCAAAAGCAGCATCAGCGCTGCGCCGATTTTGACCGTTATTGTCATTTTGGAAATCCTCTTTTGCAAACTAGAAATCGCGCGGCCGAAGCAGCTTGCTGCTTTCGCCGTTCAACGCGCGAAAATCCAATAAAGTTCCTCGCCGTCCGGATCAAGCGGCGGCGGCCTTTGCCTTTTCCGCGAAAGCAAAGCGGATGCTGTCGGCGACCGCCTCCATGGGCCCTGAGAGCTGGGAGGCCGTCAGCAGCCGGATGTCGAACGAGCCGAGTTCAGGCAGGCCTTCTTGCGCACCGAGCATCACCATGCCGTCGGCCACATAGGAGCGCGGCAGCGGCGCGATCGCAAGGTCGGAAAGCACGGCGGCGCGCTGCGCCATCGTATGGCCGCTGAGATAGGCGACGCGGTAAGGCCGCTTGTTGCGTTCAAGCTGCGCCAGTGCCTCCTGGCGCCAGATGCAGCCATCCTCCCAGATCGAGATCGGCAGGGGATCGCGCCTGTGGGCAGTACCGCATTTGGCGCCTGCCCAGACAAGGCGTTCACGAAACACGATCTCCCCGCCGGTCGGAAACGGCCGCGTGGCGCAATTGATCAGCGCCAGATCCAGCCTCTGCTCTTCCATGCGCTTCTTGAGACCGATGCTCATGTCGATCGTCACGTCGACCATGATGCCCGGATAGCTCTCCGCGAAGCTCTTCAGGATACTTGGCAGCAGCCGCTCGCCGATATCCTCCGGCGCGCCGAGCCGCACGACGCCGCTGAGTTCCGGCATGATGAAGCGCGAGACCGCCTCGTTGGACAGCGCCAAGATATTGCGCGCATAGGTCAGCAAGAGCTCGCCGGGCTGCGTCAGCGTCACCGAACGCGCATCACGCAGGAAGAGCGTCGCGCCGAGCTGTTCCTCGAGCTTTTTGATCTGCATGGAAACCGCCGACGGCGTTCGGAACACAGCCTCGGCTGCAGTCGAAAAATTACCCGTTTCCGCAATGGCGACAAAGGTTCTCAGAACATCATTGTCGAGCAAGGGGATCGGGCGGCGAAAGGGCATAGTCATCGTCGCATCTTTCAATTTTTCTGATCTTAAGCACCATATCATTTCGTTTGTTTGAAAGTCAACGCAAAGGTATTTTAGCACCATGGCTCGATAAACAAAGGAGGCCATCATGACCGAGGCTGCACACAGCATTCTGAACATCTTCTTTGCGTTCAGGGCAAAGCAACTGCAGCGCACCGCCCGGGAGAACACGATGCGGCAGATGACCGCGCTGCCCAGCCACCTGATCGCTGATGTCGACCCATATGCGCTCAACAATACCCGAGAAGGAGGCACGCAACCTTCTGCCACTCAACAGACTTCTGCACGTTGGGCGATGCAGACACTGCATGAAATGCGGTTCACGCCCGGCTCGTCCGCCGCCAGCTATCATCGCCATGTGTAGCTGGCGCCTAGGTGTGCAAGTTGGGGTTGCGCCTCCCACCGAACTATTGATGCCGCCAGACTCTCGACGCTGAAATCAGGAGGATCACGGCAAGCGCAGGCAATAGGACGACACTCGGCACAATACTGAGAAGTAACCCGCCGGTGAAGGTTCCGACAGTCGACCCCGCTGCCATCACGAGCAGAAATGCCTTGTTGCAACGGATAACCGAAAAGCTCTGATCCCGGGGGTAGCGGGTGAAGCCGACAAGCATGGGCGGCAGGCTCACCGCGAGCGAGAGGCTTCCGGCCAGCTTGATATCGGCGCCGAACAGGAGCACCAGAGTCGGGATCAGCAACTCCCCGCCTGCCACGCCGAGCAGCGAGGCTACCACACCGATAACGAAGCCTGCGATCACGCCCGCGATGAGCTGGGACGGCCCAGTCAGAACCGGCTGACCTGCACGAACGTCATGGCCGAGGACCAGCACCGCCGCGATAGCAACGAGCAGAACGGCAATAACCTTGTAGAGCGTTTCCGGTTTCAGGCGCGTTGCCCATCCAGCCCCAAACCATGCCAAGCAGGCTTCCAGCGAGCAGGTTGGCGGCGAAAGGCCAGTTTTCGGCGATAACGGCGAACGGCACCGTTCCGGCGCGGAGCGGCAGAGCCGTCGCGACCACGACGAGGCTCACGGCTTTGTTAAGAATGACGGCTTCCAGGGCCGCGAAATTGAAAGGACCAATCAGTAACGGCAAACGAAATTCCGCGCCGCCGAGGCCGATCAGCCCACCGAGCGCGCCAATAATTGCACCTGCCGCGAATGCCATGGGTAAGTTGCGCGATTGAGATGCGGCCGGAGTTTCGTGTGTCATCGATATAGCCCGATGCAAGTACCGACCTTGTAGCGGCTTTTCTTGGCGCAGGCGAGGTCAAGGGTCGCCGCCGCTAATGCTTCATCATGAATGGATGCGGCGAATCCGACAGCAGGAAGTGAGTGAAACGGCCGAGCAGCAGTTCCAGGAGATAGCCATGCTTGAAAGCGCCAATCAAGAGGCACGTCGCATTCGCCGACTTGGCGAAATCGAAGATCGCCTCTCCGACGGACTGGTTCGCGAGTTGATTGCAACGAGGGCGCCGTCAAGCCCCAGCTGATCAGCCAATTCCCTTGCCGTTGACTGGTAGCTTCCGTCCGGCTTGTCGTTGACACAGAGAACCGTCAAGCCATCGCCTGGCGGTGCACCCTGCGCATCATCATGCGGTTTCCAGCCGATCCACATGCCCCGGCAGATTGCCGGCATAGGCATGGGCAGGTGGCGCCCACATCAACTTGTGCTCATTGAAAAGGAGATCGTGAAAAGCGTCGCGGGCATCCATGTCGCCATAGCATCGGGCGACGACGAGCGCCGTCATACGGGCTTCGGCGGTCACGCAGCGATTGAGATCGCCGCGGCAGTCATCGAGAAGGGGCCGTTCTCGGCTGTGCTTGCCCTTCTTCCAATCCTCGAAGGTGCGGGCGACCCGCTCGAACCGGCCATGCGGCTAGCCTTCGGCCAGGTCCGCAGCATCTGCAGATCGATCTCCTCGGGCGCGGCGATCATCCGTTCCGGATCCGCACCGACATGGGCCACGGCATTGTTCATGCCCGCCCTCCTTTCGCGAGTGCTCCCGCCTCGCTCCCGGTCCATCACGTTTGAAAGTTTACTCCTTGGTCCCATGGAGCAAACGCCGCACTGGTTTTGCCATGGAAGTGACGGAAGGAACTATTCCATGTGCTTCATGACAACTCTTCTCGCCTTGCGCGTCATTGGCCCCCACGGCCGCCCAGGCCGAAATGGAGAATCTACTCGAAATGCGCCTCCTGCCCCGCGGCGGCCATCCCGCGCGGGCAACTGATCCGGACGAAGCCACGCCGCTTTCGCGCCACTTGCAGCATCTTTTGAACAATCAGGCAGTTTCCGCGTTCATTTGAAGGGCAAAGGAGCTCTTGATGTCATACGGATCGCTGAGTGCTTTTGGTGACACCTGGTGCCGGTACAGCCCGGACACCGAGACCCTCGAGGCCGCTCATGACCTGGTGGATCAATACCTCGTGTTTGCCGAGGAAGCGCAAGTGGGAAATGACATCATCGACGAGATCGAGCTGCCCGTCCCGAAGCCTGTCCTGATCAAGTCGTTTGGCCTTGTCATCGCTGCCGAGCACCGTCCGCAGATAAGAACTCTGCTGATCAAGGCCGGCATGACGCTTGCCCAGTACCGCGATGACGTCGGACCACGGATGCGGTTAAAGCCTACGACACCGCACGGCAGGCCGCGGGCGGCCCGATCGCGGGAATTCGAGCGCCGACTCGATAAGAAGCTTGTGGCGGTCGCTGCAGAACGGATCAACCTCGGCGCGTTCTTTAGACGCGCCTTTAACGAGTCCCTTCATGTATGCCCGGGGAGGGCGCACCTTTCCCTGGGCGCGAGGGTCAAAACGGCGGCTGCGTCATGGGGAAGGGTGGCTCCGGGAGGAGATGTGACCCCCGTACCGACCTGAG
>NZ_JABEPH010000415.1:0-4714 GCF_013004495.1 Rhizobium sp. SEMIA 4085 | reverse complement strand
CTGCTTGGCCTCGGCATCGGGACCGAAGAGGACATCGGAAACCGCAAGTCTCATCACGAGCTGGAGCATGAGGACGGCACGCCGCACGATCACGACGAGTTCGACAGCTTCGTGGTCGACCTTGGCCCGATCGACGATCCGGCAGGCTTCGCCGAGAAGCTTAAAGGCGTGATTGCCGAGCACGATGTTCTGCGCCTGAAGGGCTTTGCCGATGTCGCGGGCAAGCAGATGCGGTTGCAGGTCCAGGCCGTTGGCAGCCGTATCGACCAGTATTTCGACCGCGCCTGGGCGCCGGGCGAAGCGCGCGGCACACGGCTTGTGGTGATCGGATTGCACGAGATGGATCAGAACACCGTCCGCAAGGCCATCCAGGCACTCGTCTAAGGCTCGGCCATGCATCTGCTTCTTGCCCAGAGAGGAACGATCAGCGACGGCGACGAGGCGGTCGACCTCGGCCAATCGCCCGCCGATATCCTGTTCCTGTCTGCGGCCGATACCGAGCTTGCGGCGATCGCTGCGGCTCACGCGCAAGCCGGAAGACCTTTCACGCTCCGGCTCGCCAGCCTGATGAGCCTCAAGCACCCAATGTCCGTCGATGCCTATATCGAGCGCACGGCGAGGTGCGCAAAACTGATCATCGTCCGGGCGCTCGGGGGCGCGAGCTATTTCCACTACGCGCTGGAGGCGCTGCACGCCTGCGCGGCGCGGCATGGTGCCATGATTGCGGTCCTGCCTGGGGATTCGAAGCCGGATGCGGGATTGACGCCATTTTCGAACGTGTCGCTCAACGATCTCAACGCGCTCTGGTCTTATCTGATCGAAGGCGGCGACGGGAATTCGCGAAGCTTTCTCGATTACGCGACGGCGATGCTCTCCGGCGATGAGAAGCCGGGCGCGGCTGCGCCGCTGATGAAGGCGGGTATCTGGTGGCCAGGTCGAGGTGTGATTGACGTTGAGGAGTGGAAAGTTCTTTCCGCGTCCGCTATCCCAAACGCGAAGGAAGAGGCCGGATTCAAACCCACCGTCGCCATCAGCTTCTACCGAGCGCTCGTGCAAAGCGGCGAAACGGCCCCCGTCGAAGCGCTCATCGAAGCGCTGGCGGCGGAAGGCCTGCGCCCTCTGCCGATCTTCGCCTATAGCCTCAAGGATCCGCTATCGGCCGCCATTCTCGAGCGTATCTTTGCAGAAGCGCCGCCCGATGTGGTGATCAACACCACCGGTTTTGCCGTGTCTGCGCCCGGCGCCGATCGCGCGCCGAGCGTGCTTGAAACAAACGGCGCCGTCGTTCTCCAGGCGATTTTCTCCGCCACATCCAAGCAGGCGTGGGTCTCGTCATCGCAAGGCCTTTCCGCTCGCGATCTCGGCATGAACGTCGCGCTGCCGGAGGTCGATGGCCGCGTGCTGGCGCGGGCCGTTTCGTTCAAGTCTGCCGCCCGTTACGACGCGGCCGTCGAGGCCAATATCGTCGCCAGCGAGCCGGATATCGATCGCATGCGCTATACGGCGAAACTCGCCGCCAACTGGGCGCGCCTCCGAAACAGGCAGCTAGCGGGACGGCGCATCGCGCTGGTGATTGCAAACTACCCAAACCGTGACGGACGCCTCGGCAACGGCGTCGGCCTCGATACGCCAGCCAGCACGATCGAGGTGCTGAAGGCGATGCAGGATGCGGGTTACGCCATTTCCGGTTTCCCGGCCGATGGCGATGCGCTGATGCGGCACCTCGCCGAGGGGCCGACCAATTCCGGACACGATGGCAAGGTGATCCGCGAGACGCTTTCCTTGAATGGCTACAGAGCGTTCTTCGCATCTCTTCCGAAAAAGATTCAAGACGAGATTGCCGCCCGCTGGGGGGATCCGGCGTCCGATCCCTATTTCACGGACGGCAGTTTTGCCCTGCCTTTCACCCGCTTCGGAAATCTCCTCATCGGTATCCAGCCTGCACGCGGCTACAACATCGATCCGAAAGAAAGCTACCATTCACCGGACCTCGTGCCGCCGCATGGCTATCTCGCCTTCTATGCCTTCCTCCGCGAGGAATTCGGCGCCGATGCCGTGATCCATATGGGCAAGCACGGCAATCTGGAATGGCTGCCGGGCAAGGCGCTGGCGCTGTCTTCGGAATGTTATCCGGAAGCGATCCTCGGCCCGCTGCCAAATCTTTATCCTTTCATCGTCAACGATCCGGGCGAAGGCACGCAGGCCAAGCGGCGCACCAGCGCCGTCATCATCGATCACCTCACGCCGCCGTTGACGCGGGCCGAGAGCTATGGGCCGCTGAAGGACCTGGAAGCTCTGGTCGACGAATATTACGAGGCCTCCGGCGGCGACCCGCGGCGCATTCGGCTGCTCGCCAAGCAGATCCTTGATCTCGTCGCCGATATTGGTCTCGACCGGGATGCGGGGATCGCCAAAGGCGAGAGCGGGGACGAGGCGCTGAAGAAGCTCGACGCCTATCTTTGCGATCTGAAGGAAATGCAGATTCGCGATGGCCTGCATGTGTTCGGTGTTGCGCCGCAGGGCCGGTTACTGACTGATCTTACGGTGGCACTGGCCCGCGTTCCGCGCAATCTGGGCGAGCGAGGCGATGCCAGCCTGCACCGTGCGATTGCGGCAGATGCGTTTTTTGAGTTCCCTCTTCTCCTGCGCGAAGAGACGATCTCTGCCAGGACAGATGAGGGGGTAAGCGACAAAAGGAGCGAACGAGCAGGCGCCAGCCAGGCCGAACGTTCCGCCCCTTGCGTCTCGTCCGATCCTTCGGGCCACCTTCTCTCCGTTCGGGAGCAGTCGCTATCCTTCGACCCCCTCGATTGCGATATGTCGGCGCCCTGGCTCGGTCCGCGGCCATCGCTGTTGGCGGAAACCTGCAATACCCCTTGGCGCACCAACGGCGACGCCGTCGAGCGCATCGAATTACTTGCCGCGAAACTGGTCGCCGGTGAAATTCCATGCCCGCCGGACTGGCTTGCAACCCAATCGGTTCTCACCGAGATCGAAACCCGCCTGAAGCCTTCCATCCTCGCCTGCGGCAAGGCAGAAATCGCGGGCCTTCTTCGCGGCCTCGACGGCCGCTTCGTCGCTCCCGGTCCGTCCGGCGCGCCGACGCGCGGGCGTCCGGACGTGCTTCCGACGGGGCGGAATTTCTACTCAGTCGATAGCCGCGCCGTTCCGACGCCCGCAGCCTTCGAACTCGGAAAAAAATCCGCCGAATTGCTCGTCCGGCGCTACGTTCAAGACCATGGCGACTGGCCGGTCTCGTTCGGGCTGACGGCCTGGGGCACATCGAACATGCGCACCGGCGGCGACGATATCGCGCAAGCGCTGGCGCTGATCGGCGTCAAGCCGGTCTGGGACATGACCTCGCGGCGCGTCACCGGCTACGAGATCATTCCGCCTGCGCTGCTCCGGCGCCCGCGGGTCGACGTGACGCTACGCATCTCCGGCTTCTTCCGGGATGCCTTTCCCGAGCAGATCGCGCTACTTGACAAGGCAATCCGTGCTGTAGGTGCTCTGGATGAAGATGCCACCGACAACCCGATCGCCGCCCGCATGCGCGGCGAAGCCGCGCGCCTTGCCGCAGCCGGCCTCGATGGGGCATCCGCACAAAAACGCGCCGGCTACCGCATCTTCGGCTCCAAGCCTGGTGCCTATGGTGCGGGCCTGCAGGCTTTGATCGACGAAAAGGGCTGGGAGCGGCGTGCCGATCTGGCGGAATCCTATCTTGTCTGGGGCAGCTATGCTTACGGCGCGTCGGAGGAAGGCAGGGCCGAACGCGGCGTCTTCGAGGAGCGCCTGCGCTCCATCCAGGCCGTGGTGCAGAATCAGGACAACCGCGAGCATGACCTGCTCGACAGCGACGATTACTACCAATTCGAAGGCGGCATGGCGGCTGCGGCCGAACAACTGGGAGGAGTACGTCCCGCGATTTACCACAACGATCACTCGCGGCCCGAAATGCCGGTGATCCGCTCGCTGGAGGAGGAGATCGGTCGCGTCGTGCGCGGGCGTGCGGTCAATCCGAAATGGATCGATGGCGTCATGCGCCATGGCTACAAGGGTGCGCTGGAGATCGCCGCGACGGTCGATTACCTCTTTGCTTTCGCAGCGACGACGGGGGCCGTCGGCAATCACCATTTCGAGGCCGTCTACCAGGCCTTCGTCGGCGATCCGAAAGTCCGCGATTTCATGGCGGAGAAGAACCCGGCGGCGCTTGCGGACATGAAGGAGCGTCTGCTCGAAGCGATCGAGCGCAGGCTCTGGTCGCCGCGCAGCAATTCGGCGCGCTTCGATCTCGAAGCGCCACGTCACACAGAAACGGCATAGCTTCATAGGGAAGAAAATGAGCGAAGAACCAGTGGAAAGCGGCGAGAAGGACGATGCACGTCACGCCGAAAAGATGGCCAAGAAGAAGGCCGCGCGCGACAAGATCATGGCCACGAAGACCGACGAGAAGGGCCTGATCATCGTCCATACCGGAAAAGGCAAGGGCAAGTCGTCTGCCGCCTTCGGGATGATCTTCCGACCTGTCTCTTATCAACATCTCCGAGACCCCGATCCTCCTGACCATCGCGGATGCCGGGTTCTGATTGAAAAAAAAACAAAACTGACTAGAACACAATAGGAACCTTAGCTAATCACGATACTGAGCGATATTCGTCATGGCAAGCTCTGATACTCAGCATCGCGCGAGCAGTTGGAATACCTGCGCTCAGAT
>NZ_JABEPH010000039.1:0-24469 GCF_013004495.1 Rhizobium sp. SEMIA 4085 | reverse complement strand
ACACTGCACCATGACAGTAGCTCGCGATAATTCTCTTCGAGCTCAGCAAAGTCACCTGTTTTCGGCATCATGTTCATGGCTGCGTTTCCATCATCTCTGCAAGAACAGGCTGGCCGCGATCACACCGGCGGCAAACACTGCCGCAAGCGTCGCGCCGCGTTGCAGGACGCCCATGCGGTTCAGCGTAATGGCAAAAAGGATGATGACCGGGGTGGCCACCGATAGGCCGATCTGTGCGTCTGTCATTTTGCGTCTCCAAACAACCAGTGACCTAGCGCTGAAGGCCGCAAAAATCTTTGCTCTGGATCAAAGAGCTGTTGCCGCTGAGGGAATAAGTCGGCTGAAACCAGAAAAATGGACGGAAATGCAAAACGGCCGTGTGCACCCTGCATCTGAGGACAATGACATGCTCCTGGCATGGGTGCTTGGATGGAGCGAACTCGTCGCCTTCGGCGCTCTCCTGAGTGCCTTCCTGGTCGCCGGTTACGTCCAGCCAGCCGCCTTCGCCGAGGGACGTGGTCATCTCGCTCTATGGTATCCGCTGCTAAACACCGTCATCCTGCTTTCCAGCGGCTGGTGCGCCGCGAAAGCCGCTTGCTACCCTACCGGCGCGCCGAAGCAGCGAACGGCATTGGTGGGTGCCGCAGCTGGCGGTTTTGCGTTCACTGCCGTCAAGATCGCCGAATATCTGCGAGAGCTGCCGCACCTGTCGGATGAGCGGCTCGAGACCTTCAACCAGCTCTATTTCCTGACAACCGGCTTTCATCTCGTTCATGTAATTTTCGGGTCGCTGGTGCTCATCGTCGTCGCTTGCCGGCCGGGGCGCGAGAACGTCGCGATCATCACGACACTCTGGCATGTCATAGACATCGTTTGGCTGGTCATGTTTCCGGTGGTTTACGCGATATGACGTCCGAGAAGCTCGCCGATCGTGCGCTTGTGTATCTGATCGCCCTGACTGCCCTGACATCTGCAATCGCCTATTTCGCACATGCGGTCGCTGGACCGGGTGTCCTCATCATAGCCGCCGCACCGGTAGGGCTCATGAAAGTGCGGCTCGTTCTGCTGGAATTCCTGCATCTGCGTGGGCGGGCAAGTCCGCTCGTTCCGTCTGTCGTTGCCTGGGCGGCGCTTGTGCTGACGATGGCATGCCTCAAGCTGATTGCACTCTTAGCCGCCGGTACCGGCTAACGCCGCTTTGGATTTTATTTGCGCGATAGCAAAGACGGTTTCGATCGATCCTTTAGATGCTGACGCTCAGGAGCCAGACGGCTCAACGGCCGAGCTGCGGCGTTTGCGCCCCTCGACGATGAAAGGATGATCGATGGCAGAACGCCTAACAAAAACCGGGGCCCGGAACGTCTTTTACGGCGGGTCTATATTCTTCTTCACGATCTTTGTCGGGCTGACGGCCCACAGCCACTATTATATGCGCACCTCCTCCACCGACGAGACCACACTGACCGACTCTGTCGCGCGCGGTAAGCACGTCTGGGAGAAGAACTCCTGTATCAACTGCCACACGCTTCTGGGTGAAGGCGCCTATTTCGCGCCGGAACTCGGCAATGTGTGGAAGCGCTGGGGGGGAGATACCGACCCGGGTACCGCCCGCTCCACGCTGAAGGCCTGGATGGCCGCCCAGCCGACGGGGATCGAAGGCAGACGGCAGATGCCGCAATTCGATCTGACCGAACAGGAACTCGACGATCTCGCAGACTTCCTGGAGTGGACCAGCAAGATCAAGACCCAGAACTGGCCGCCGAACGACGCCGGTTGATCTCAGGGGAAGGAATCATCATGAAATATCAAACCCAGAAGGTCGCGATGCTGTATTTCTACGGCGCGCTCGGCCTCTTCGTCGCCCAGGTCCTATTCGGCGTGCTTGCAGGTACCATCTACGTCCTGCCGAACACGCTGTCGGAACTCCTTCCCTTCAACATCGTGCGCATGGTGCACACCAATGCGCTGATCGTCTGGCTGCTTATCGGCTTCATGGGTGCCACCTATTATCTCCTGCCGGAAGAGGCGGAGACGGAGCTCTTCAGCCCGAAACTCGCCATCGCCCAGTTCTGGATCTTCTTAGCGGCAGCGGCGGTCGCCGTCGTCGGATACCTCTTCAAGATACACGAGGGCCGCGAGTTCCTGGAACAGCCGTTCGTCATCAAGGTCGGGATCGTCGTCGTCTGCCTCATGTTCCTGTTCAATATCACCATGACGGTATTGAAAGGGCGCAAGACGGTCGTCACGAACATCCTGATCTTCGGCCTGTGGGGTGTCGCAATCTTCTTCCTGTTCGCCTTTTATAACCCGGCAAACCTGGCACTCGACAAGATGTACTGGTGGTACGTCGTCCATCTGTGGGTGGAAGGTGTCTGGGAGCTCATCATGGCTTCGGTTCTTGCCTTCCTAATGATCAAGCTGAACGGCATCGACCGCGAAGTGGTCGAGAAGTGGCTCTATGTCATCGTCGGCCTTGCCCTGTTCTCGGGCATTCTCGGCACCGGCCATCACTTCTACTGGATCGGCGCTCCGGGCTATTGGCAGTGGATCGGCTCGCTCTTCTCGACGCTTGAAGTTGCGCCCTTCTTCACCATGGTCATCTTCACCTTCTTGATGACCTGGAGGGCCGGCCGCAAGCATCCGAACCGCGCAGCACTTCTCTGGTCAATCGGCTGCTCGGTCATGGCCTTCTTCGGAGCTGGCGTCTGGGGCTTCCTGCACACCCTTTCCTCCGTCAATTACTACACCCATGGAACCCAGGTCACTGCAGCCCACGGCCACCTCGCCTTCTTCGGTGCCTATGTGATGCTGAATCTCGCCGTCATGGCCTACGCAGTACCGGAAATACGCGGCCGCAGCCCGTATAACCAGATACTTTCGATAGTCAGCTTCTGGATCATGTGCACGGCGATGTCGGTCATGACCTTTGCACTGACCTTCGCCGGCGTTCTCCAGGTTCATCTGCAGCGCGTCCTTGGCGAGGGCTACATGGACGTGCAGGACCAATTGGCGATGTTCTACTGGATCCGTTTGGGTTCAGGGGTCTTCGTCCTCCTCTCGGCGCTGATGTTCCTGTGGGCGCTCTTCGTGCCCGGGCGGCAGCGCGCCGCCGCAAATAGCGCAGCACAGCCCGCCGAATAGGCGGGCTCCCTCCCCTTAGATTGGAGTTCGCCCTGACGATCGCCCTCCCCAAGCCGCTGCCTCTGCCGCCGGATATTCCAGCCTATGTTCCATCCGGCAACGAATGCATCCTCTTTGAGAGCGCCTGGACGCGGCAACTGCCGCTGCTGCTCAAGGGGCCGACAGGATGCGGCAAGACGCGGTTCGTCCATCATATGGCCGCGCGGCTCGGCCTGCCGTTGTCGACCGTTTCCTGCCACGACGATTTGACCGCCGCGGATTTGACCGGCCGCTATCTCCTCAAGGGCGGCGACACCGTCTGGGTGGATGGACCGCTGACGCGATCCGTGCGCGACGGCGGGCTTTGCTATCTCGACGAGATTGTCGAAGCCAGGAAGGATGTCGCCGTTGTCCTGCATCCTCTCACCGACGACAGGCGAATCCTGCCGCTTGAGCGGACCGGCGAACTTCTTCAGGCCCATCGGGACTTCATGATCGTCGTGTCTTACAATCCCGGCTACCAGAACCTGATGAAGGCGCTGAAGCCCAGTACCCGCCAACGCTTCGTTGCAATCGAGTTCGACTTTCTGCCGAAGAACCAGGAGATCGCCGTGGTCTCGTCCGAAAGCGGGCTGGATGAAGCCCGTGTGGCGCCGCTGGTCGAGCTCGCACGGCGGTTGCGCGCGCTCAAGGGACACGATCTTGAAGAAGGCGTGTCGACGCGTTTGCTCGTCTATTGCGCCAGCCTCATCGATAGCGGTCTGCAGGTGCGCGATGCCGTGCGCTCCGCATTGATCGAACCGTTGACCGACGAGCCCGACGTCAAGGCAGCCCTGATCGAGGTCGCAAACGCCGTCGTCGCTTGAAGGAACGGACATGCTGGAATTTCTCGAACTTGAAGAGGCCGTCGGTCGGGCCTGGCACCGGTGGGTGGGTGACACACGTTCATGGCCGCGCTTCCCGGATCACGCGGTTGCCTTGAGTGATCTGGAGGCGCCGCTGGGCGTGTGCTTCCGGGCGTTCGGAGGAGAGGCAACGGTTCAATTACAGACGGTGCGCCCACAGACATCGCTGCACCGGCTGAAACTGCGCCAGGTCATCGGGCTTGGCGAAGAGCGGAGCGATCAACCCCGGCGTGACGAGTCGGCCATCATGCTGCCGGCCCAGATCGACCTTTTTGCCGACAAGGGCTTAAACCGCGACCTCTATTTCTGGACGGCCGCCTACATGGCGGTGATGGGCGAGGCTGTGCCCTCGCCTGCCGATCCCTTGCTCCTCGACCTGCACAAGATCGCGCTTGGCCGCAGCATCGCCGCGCGCGTGGTCAGATCGTTTCCCGGAATGCGCTCGCGCTACCACCGCCTGTGCCAGGGCGTGCTTGCGGCGCGAAGCCGCGGCCGACTGCCGGGCGTCGAGAGCCAGGTAGAGGCGTTCGTCCGTCTGGCGTTGACCTATCCCCTTGGTCACTCGTTGCCGGAAAATGCGATGCCATCGGCTTCGCGGGCGCCGGCGGGATACCTGCCGATACTGCCTGTTCCCCTGTGGCCGGACTTTGTGGCGAAGTCCGAAATCGCCGCGACCGAACGCGAGGATCTTCCCTCGAAAGGCGACGTTGGCTCCAATGATCGTCAGGCGCATGCAGCGACCCGGAAGCAGGATCGCGACGACCGCAAGCGGGATCCGTTCATTCTCAACCGGTTCGAGAAGATCCTTGCGATGGCCGAGATGGTCAATGTCGACCGGCCGACCGATGACCGCGACGATGATGAGGCAAAAGCCGCCAACGAACTGGACGAGATGTCGCTCAGCGAAACGAAGGACCGTCCGAAATCACGGTTTCACTTTGACCTCGACCTATCCCCGGAGGCCGTCGATCCGAGCCGGATCGAAGCCGAATTGACTTATCCCGAATGGAATTACCGCAAGCAGTCCTATCTGGAAGACTATTGCCGTGTCGTCGTCACATCGATGGAAGAGCCCCTTCCATCGTCCGCGCCAGCCGTCGATGATATGCTCGTGCGCAAGGTAAAGCGGCAATTCGAGACATTGCGGCCCCGCCGGGAGCTCCTCAGAGCGCAGCTTGATGGCAATGAACTCGACCTCGAAGCGGTGGTTCGGTCCCGGACGGATTTCCTGGCGACGGGACAGCCCGACGATCGCATCTATCAGGCCACGCGGCCGATGGCCCATGAACTTGCGACGTCGATCCTTGTCGACGTTTCGCTATCAACGGATTCCTGGGTTGACAATCGCCGTGTTCTCGACGTCGAAAAACAGGCGCTCGACGTTTTCGCCCGTGGGCTCGACGCCTGCGGCGACAACTTCGCCATCAGCACTTTCACGTCGCGGCGGCGCTCCTGGGTGCGCATCGAAACGGTGAAAGCCTTCCACGAAGCTTTTTCATTCCGAACGGTCTCGCGCATCAGCGCAATGCGGCCCGGCTACTACACACGCATGGGAGCGGCGATCCGCCATATGACGGCGGAGCTCTCCAGGCAAAGCAGTCGCAAGAAGCTGCTGCTGATACTCACAGACGGAAAACCCAACGATGTCGACCATTATGAAGGTCGATTCGCGCTGGAGGACAGCCGGCGCGCTGTCGGCGAGGCACGGGTGTTGGGGCTTTCCGTTTTCGCAGTGACGATTGACCGCAATGCCCAGGATTATCTTCCCGCCATTTTCGGAAGAGGCGGATTCGCTCTCGTTTCGGACATCACCAAGCTGCCGGCCGCTTTGCCGGCCATTTATCGCGGGCTGGTTTGCTGAGGGGTGCCAGCTCCGAAGGAGAGACCCGACCGGCTGGGGCGGCTTCGGGTCTCTCCACCCCTTCAAGCTGCTTTGCTATGGGTACGGCCGGATGCGCCGATATAGGCGTCGAAGGCTGCCGCCACCGCCCTGATCATGAACCTGAGATCCTTGCGCACGGTGATGAGCCCGTCGCGGACTGTTACGACGCCATCGCTTTCGAGTGCACGCAGCCGGTCGTTGCCATTAAGAACCAGCTCGGCTTCATAGCCAAAAGATGCTTCAAGCCGATTGAGGTCGACGGCGAAATCACACATCAGCCGCTCGATGATTGCAGCGCGGAACCGATCCTGCCCAGTCAAATGGTATCCCTTCACGGTCGCCAGGCTTCCGGACGCAATCCGTTGCGCGTAGGCTCCGGGGGCGACTTCATTTTGGACATAACCCGCCGGGAGCTTACCGATCGCGGACGCCCCGAGCCCAATCAGAGTCTCGCACGTATCCGTCGTGTAGCCTTGAAAGTTCCGCCTCAGATCCCCGCGCGCACTGGCCATCGAAAGTTCATCTTCGGGCAGGGCGAAGTGATCAAGGCCGACCCGCACGTAGCCGGCCTCGACCAGCGCTTCTGCGGTCGCTTCGGCCTGAGCGTTGCGCTCTTCTGCATTCGGCAAGGTCGCCTCATCGATAAGGCGCTGGTGCTTCTTGAAGGCCGGAATGTGCGCATAGCCGAAGACCGCAAAGCGATCGGGGCGCAACCGGACCGCCTTCTGCACGGTATCGATACAAGATGCGACCGTCTGATGTGGCAGGCCATAGATCAGGTCGAAGTTGATGCCGCCGATACCCGCCTTTCGCAATTGCTGCACGGCGGCCTCCGTCTGCTCGAAAGTCTGGTTGCGGTTGATGGCCGCCTGGACGACGGGATCGAAACTTTGGACCCCAAGGCTTGCACGACAAACGCCGCCCTCAGCGAGCGCGCCGACCATTTCTCTGGCGAGTGTACGCGGATCGATCTCTACGGCGATTTCCGCTCCCGACCTCAATTTGAAGGCGTTCCTCAGATGCTTCATCAAATCCACGAACTCCTTCGGCCGCATGATCGTCGGCGTGCCGCCGCCGAAATGCACATTCTGGACGAGCAGCGGTTGCTTCGCCCTCGACGCGACCAGGGCGATCTCCTGACGGAGAACATCCAGATAGTCGAGGATCGGCCGGTCCTGCTTGGTGATCGTGGTGTGACACCCGCAATACCAGCACATCGACCGGCAAAAAGGGATATGAAGATAGAGCGAGACCGAGTGCCTGTTGTCGAGCTCTGCCAGCCAATCCCCGTAGGTACCCGCACCGATCGCGGAAGAAAAGGCAGGCGCGGTCGGGTAACTCGTGTAGCGCGGCAGCCGCGCTTCGCCATATTTCTCGACGAGGGGATGAGACATGATGCGTTCCTTCATAAGACGTTTTGGCGACTTTGAAGGCGCTGCGCGATGCTGTCCTTGTCATAGGTCAATGACGATGCCAGCGCATTTTCGAGAATCCAGGAAATTGTTTGCTTACAGTCAAATTGCGTTGCCGCAATTGCCATTAGGCTTTTGACCATCCGGCAAATCACGGCTGCGGTTTGACCCGGAGTTCATTCGCCTGCGGCCCATAAAGGTTCCAATCCATGACTGAAGCGACGATCACTGAAAGCAAGAAGCCATTGATCGATGTGCGCACGCTGGCGCCGGCTGAACGGCATCCGCGCATTTTCAATACCCTCAATGCGCTTGCGCCAGGCGGTTCGCTGCTGATTGCCAGCGACCATGATCCCCGGCCGCTGCACTATCAACTCGAAACCGGATATCCCGGCAAGTTCGCCTGGGAATATCTAGAGCAAGGACCTGAGGTATGGCGTGTGGAGATCGCCCGACTCGAATCGGGATGTGACTGCTGCTGCGGCAGCCACTGACCGGCGTTAATCGGGCAGCGTCGATGATCCCTGGTGCAACACTCTCGCGATGGACAATGTCCTATTTCGCTGCAGCGCTGCTCTTTCTGCTTATGGCGGAGGGCATGCTCGCGGCGGGTCTTTGGAGACCCTCCGTCGACATCGGTGATCCCATCACGCTCATCATCGTGCATTGCGTGACGATCGGCTGGCTCGGCCTTTTGATGATCGGTGCATTGTTGCAATTTGCACCCGTATTGACGGGGGTGGGGCTGGCTACGGAACGTTTCAACCTGCCCGCCCTCATCGCCATCGTTGCCGGCCTTGCGGCGCTGATTTGCGGGTTTGCCGCGATCAAGAACGGATCGTCAGCGGCCGGCTTGACAATGCCGGTCGCGACCGCACTTCTCGCTGCCGGCCTGCTTGGCATAGGTGCCGTGCTGTTTACCGGATTGTGGCGCGGGCGCAGCGCTCATGCCGCCGCGCCATTTGTTCTTCTTGGCATCATTTGCCTGGCCGTCACTGTGCTATTGGGCGCTAGTTTCGCGCTGGTGCTATCGGGAGCAACAGATGCTCCCCTGATCGTCGATCTTGCGCTGGGCGCCGTGCCGCTGCATGCCAGTTTCGGGCTCGGAGGATGGATGAGTCTTGCCGCCATCGGCGTCAGCTACAAACTCATGAGCATGTTCCTGCTGTCACCCGATACCTTACGAACACAGATGGTGCTGGCGGGCGGCGCTTCCACGATTCTGATGCTCAGCATCGCCCTGTTCTGCCTGTTTTCGCGTCGGGACGTGATTGAGCCTCTCAGCTTCATTTCGGCTGTCGTGTTCTTGGGAACGATTGCAATCTACGCGACCGAAATGCGCAGCATCTACCGCACGAGACGCCGCAAAACGCTGGAGCTCAACAGCATCGGTTCCGTTCCGGCATTTGTGCTGCTGGCGCTGTCGATGGCAGCACTCGTCATTTCCATGCCGCTCAATGCGGGTGAAGGTATTCGTGCCGCAATCGTCTATCTCTTCGTCTTCGGTTGGCTAACTGGGCTTGGTCTGGCACAGTTGCTGAAGATCGTCCCCTTCCTAACCTGGCTCGAAGCCTTCGGTCCCCTGCTCGGCCGGCGCCCGACGCCACGGCTGCAAGACCTGATCAAGGAGCGGCGCGCATCGTTCTGGCTCGGCGGATTTTACCTTGCGGTCGTTTCAGCCGCTGCATCGATCGCAGTAAACACCGACGCGGGATTTCAGATATCGGCCTTTGCTCAACTGATATGTTCTGCAGGCCTGAGCTTCGAATTGTTCCAGGTTCGTATCCTTGCCCATGTCGATGCCGTCGCCAAAAGCAGCCCCTTCCATCAACCAGCTCTGTTGATCGCCAAAATCAATTCAGAAAGGTAACGACAATGTCGCCAGTTCGAGAACTCGATGTCAGGCAACTCCTGAAGGACGGCGGCATGCCGTTCCAGGTCATCATGGAAACAGTCCAGTCGCTGCATCCGGATGAAAGTCTCCGTCTCCGCGTGATCTTCGAGCCTGTTCCCCTCATTCGCCAGCTGAGCGAGCGGGGATATAGTCACCGCAGCACGAAACTTGCGGAGGACAATTGGGAAATCCTGTTCACACCGCAGGCAGCGGCCACCGCACCAGCGACCGACGATATCGATACTCCGGCATCAGATGCCTGGCCGGAACCGGAATGGAATCTCGATCTAACGGATCTGGCGCCTCCCGAGCCCATGGAGCGGATCCTCGCCCGCCTCGAGACGATGAAGCCGGGCGAAGTCCTTTTTGCGCTCCTCGCCCGTGAACCGGTCTTCCTGTTCAATGAACTGAAGAGGCGCGGCCATGAATGGGCCGGTAACTTCGACGCGAGCGGCTCGACCTATCGCATCATGATCCGCGTCAACCCGTCGGCGAGAGTCGCATGACGACGCCTCAACCGATCACCGATTCCGTCGTTCTGCTCGCCTTGCGGACTATTCACGATCCCGAGATTGGGACCGACATCGTCGAGCTGGGTTTGATCTATCAGGTCGAGATCCAGCCGGACGCAGCCGTACGCATCGTCATGACGACTACCACACGCGCCTGTCCTGCTTCGGCTTTCATTGCGGATGCCGTCCGCGAACGCCTCGGCACGATCCCGGGCATCGGGCGGATAACCGTTGATTTGGTCTACGAGCCGCCGTGGTCGCCGGATATGATCGGCAGGCTTGTGGCGTGAACAACAGCATTGAAGGCCGGGCTTGAACGCCCGATCTTATATATTGAGAGGCCGGAGCATCGGGTATGATGTTCCGGCCTATTGTGTCAGCGCAAGGATTTTGTCGTCCGGCAAAGAAAGGGCGCGTGTTCGGCCAAGAACAATCCGAAGGCCACTATCCATCCGAGCGCTGCGATCATCAGGATTTCATAGGTGTATGCCGGCACAAGTTCGGCTGCTGGCCTGACGACGGCAACGATTGCAAGGACGACATAGGATGCAGTCGTCAGAGCGCTCGCCTTGAGCTTGCGGCCCGTGTGCCCCCGCGTTGCACGCGTCATTACCGCGAGCATCATGAGAGCCACCACGCCGATTGCGAGCGTATGCAGGATTGATGTCTGATCAAGACCTATCGATCCGAACGCGATTGTCCCGAACCCCAAGGGTATGAAGAGATAGGCGACGTGAAGCACCGAAAGAATGGGCTCCCGGCGGGTCGTCCATCCGCGCCAGCGGTAAAGCCGAATGAGATTGAGAACCGCAGCTAGGGCGCTCAGACCACCCGTTGCGACTGACGTTGGGGCGATTGTCCAGCAGGCGAGCGCGACGACACCGACGATGATCACCGTCGCGTCGAAGTGATTGTAGGGGACGGGAAAGTCGGTTCGGCCGAACTGATTGAGCCAGTTGCGGGTAAAGCTTGGAAGGATCCGTCCGCCGACAATCGTGATCAAAGCCACGTAAGCACCAAGAGCCAGCCTGATCGGGAGTTCCGGCCTGACACCTTCGATGGCCAGAATGTGGAAGCAGATGTTTGCCGCCGATAGCGCTGCAAGGCCGCCTATAACTTTCAAGTCCTTCCACTTCCGGCCGGCGATCACTTCACGGGCGCAGATGATCAGCATTGCCGGCAGAAAAAGGCTGTCGATAACGGCGGCGGACAGTACGCCGATCGTGTCCGACACAAGGACGGCTGCACGCCCGAAGGTCCAGAGCCCAAAAAGAACAACAAGCGGCCGGCCTGAAACCGGCAAGCGGCCGGTCCAATTCGGTACCGCCGTCAGCAGGAAGCCAGCAAGGACCGCCGAGGCAAACCCGAAGAGCATTTCATGGGCATGCCAATTGGTCGGTCCGTAGTCGAGCGCGATCGCCCGTCCCAACGAGAGAAACGCTGCCCAGAGCCCGATGCAGAGAATGGACCAGACGGCAGCGCCGAGGAAGAAGGGCCGGAAGCCGTATGAAAAGAGCACCGACCCGGACGTCCACATTCCTCTTGGAATGCGCGTGGCCGGTTCGGCTGCTGACGTGTTTTGCATGGTTAAGATCTCCGAGTTGACCAGCCAGTAATGGTCGCATCGGCCGAAGCAGTCGTTGACAATACGCAAAGAGCAACGTCCCGACTTTGTGCTCCCACAAAGTCCGAATTTGCTCCAAATCAAAGAGATTCCGCACCGTTCTTCTAGAAATCTTGTGACCGGGCGGCCTTCGCTCCGTCTTCGACTTCAGGAGAAGAATGATGACAAATACGTTGCAAATGACCCGGCGCACGATGCTGACGGGCGCTGCTGTCGCCGGAGCGCTGACCCCCATTCTCGCATCGGCGGCGGCGAACGCCTCTCCCGCCACCGCCAAGAAGCTGAGCGCCGCCGACATCGCAGCCCTTCCACGCCAGAGACTGGAGCTCGAGAAGCCACCTTTCGTCCACGCACATGCGCAGAAGGCAGAAGGCGGACCGAAAGTCATCGAAGTCACGCTGACGATCGAAGAAAAGAAGCTCGTGATCGACAGCAAGGGCACCGAAGTCAACGCCATGACTTTTGACGGATCTGTCCCTGGCCCGCTCATCGTCGTGCATCAAGACGACTACGTCGAAGTTACGCTCGTCAATCCCGAGACGAACACGATGCAGCACAACATCGACTTCCATTCGGCAACCGGCGCACTCGGTGGCGGTGCGATTTCAATCGTCAATCCTGGCGAGAGCACCGTATTTCGCTTCAAGGCCACCAAGGCCGGCGTCTTCGTCTATCATTGCGCCCCTCCCGGTATGGTGCCTTGGCACGTCACGTCGGGCATGAACGGCGCGATCATGGTGCTGCCGCGTGAAGGCCTGACAGACGGCCATGGCAAGGAACTTGTCTACGACAAGGTCTATTACGTCGGTGAGCAGGATTTTTACATCCCGCGCGACGAAAGGGGCGAGTTCAAGAAATATGACAGCCCCGGAGAAGCCTATGAAGACACCGTTGCCGTCATGCGCACCTTGACCCCGACGCACGTCGTCTTCAACGGCGCCGTTGGCGCGCTCACCGGCGACAATGCCCTGACGGCTGCAGTCGGCGAGCGCGTTCTGATCGTTCACTCGCAAGCCAATCGTGACACCCGGCCGCACTTGATCGGCGGTCACGGCGAATATGTCTGGGCCACGGGCAAGTTCGTCAATGTGCCCGACCGGGATCAGGAGACCTGGTTCATTCCCGGCGGCACAGCCGGCGCTGCCTACTACACTTTCGAGCAGCCTGGCATCTATGCCTATGTCAATCACAACCTGATCGAGGCGTTCGAGCTTGGCGCTGCGGCTCATTTCAAGGTCACCGGCGATTGGAACGATGATCTGATGACCGCGGTCAAGTCGCCGTCGGGCAGCTGATCTGGGCAGTCCAACCGACGCGCGGGCCAAGCCGTTGGCCCGCTCGCTAAAACTCAATGTGAGGCGTCTTCAAACGCGTAGCGGCTGTGATACTAGACGAAGTCGATGACCAGGTTTCGGGGATTTCCATCGCCATACCGCTCGCGCTGTTGGCGATCATGCTGGCTGCGGTCGCTGTTCAGTCCGGTGTCATCGCCTGGCGCAGCCCTCAGCATTCGGTCGCAGGCCCTGATGTGATTACAGTAGCGCCCAGGTCATTCGATTACCGGGATCATGCAGAATACTTCCGCGCCGGGATTGCCGTCGATCCGCCGCGGTTAATCGTTGCGATCGAAAACCCGCTGACGATCATGAAGTATCAGGTCTTGCACGCTGAGTATGATCGCTGCGTCCAAGATAAGGCCTGCTCTGCAGCGGAGAGCGAAGAGCCGGCCGCGCCGGGCGACACGCCTGTTATTGGCGTCAGCTATGAGGATGCCGTGCGCTATGCGGCATGGCTTTCCGAGCAGACCGGAGCCTCATGGGTGCTGCCGACGGATCAGCAACTGGCCTTTGCCGCCGGAAGCCGCTTTCCAGACGACGCCCTCGGCGTTTCAAGCGATGACAAAAATCCCGCCAAACGTTGGCTCGCAGACTACGAGCGCGAGGCGCGCCGTTCGGCCTCCAAGAATCCCCGCCCCCAAATCCGAGGTTCGTTTGGCGTCAGCGAGTACGGCTTGGCTGACTTTGCCGGCAACATTTGGGAATGGACGCGCAGTTGCAGCAAGCGTATTGATATCGGCGTTCAAGCGGCCGCCCCGCAGGCTGATCCATCACGCTGCGGTATCCTGATTGCCTCCGGCAAACATCGGGCACCAATGAGCAGTTTTGTCCGCATTCCAAAAGGAGGTGGCTGCTCTGTGGGCAGCCCGCCGGACAATCTTGGTTTCCGGCTCGTTCGCCAGCCAAATTCTTTCGAGGCAGCGAAAGACTGGGTCGGGCGCATGATCGGCTTGATTGCCTTTTCGATAAACGCCGTTCCCGCCGATGAAGGACCTCCGGCATGAAAATTGACCGCGCCGTATTGAAATCACTGCCCTTGTTCGATCGAATGACGGATGCCGATCTCGACGCGATGGTGGAGCACGCGGTTTCGCGGCGCGTCGCGCAGGGTGATGCGGTTTTCGAGCAAGGTGCGCCTGCCAAATCGTTCTTCCTGCTCCTGCATGGCAGATTGAAGGTCACACAAGTTACGGCAGATGGCCAGCAGATCATCGTCCGGGTCGTTCACCCGGGCGATTTGTTCGGTTTTGCCAGAGCCTTGCAGCGTTCCGACTATCCAGGCACCGCGATTGCTGCCGCCGAGAGCCTGACGCTTTCTTGGCCGACCGATCTATGGCCGCAATTTGTCGAGCAAAATCCGCGCCTGGCGGTAACCGCGATGCAAACCATCGGCCAGCGGCTTGAAGAGGCCCATACGCGCATCCGCGAAATGTCGACAGAGGAAGTGGAACGACGCGTTGCCCACGCTGTCCTAAGGCTTTCCAAGCAGGCAGGAAAGCAGGAGGGCGACGGCATTCGTATCGACTTTCCGATTTCTCGCCAGGATATCGCCGAAATGACGGGAACGACGCTGCACACGGTTTCAAGAATTCTGAGCGCCTGGGAAGCCAAAGGCCTCGTCGAAGGCGGCCGTCAAAAGCTGCTCGTCTGCGACTACCGGAAGCTGGTGATTCTGGCAGACGGCGGCCGTGAATAGACGTCGCTCCCCGACTGCCCTCGCCCGCGCGTGGATCACATCAGAATTCCTTCATCAGCGCCTGCCGCCGGAAAAGCCGGATCCTTGATCCTGATCAATTTGCTGTTGGCGCGCTGAGGTAAGTTGCGTCTCTGGCAAACCCGCTGGAAGCATTGAACGCAAGGAGCCGCCATGCAAGCCAAGGACATCATGACGAGGACCGTGACTTCGCTCAGCGTGACGGCCAGCATTCGCAAGGCTATCGAAATCATGATCGCCGCCGGTGTCAGCGGGCTGCCGGTCGTCGGTGACGATGGAAGCCTGCGTGGCATTATTACCGAAGGCGACATGCTGCGCCGAAAGGAACTGGACCTAAGGGCGGCCGCCGATGCAGGCACGGTTGATGCGCTTCGTGACTATGTGCACAGTAATAGCTGGCGGGTCGAAGACGTCATGACCACAGATGTCGTCGCCGTGAGGCCCTCGGCGTCTCTCGGCGAGATCGCCGGGCTCATGGCGCTCCATTCGATCAAGCGCGTGCCGGTCGTCGTGGGCGACAGAGTTATCGGGATTGTCAGCCGCCGCGACCTGCTTAAGGCGGTCGTTGCAGGGCTGCCCGATCGCATCCCCCGCGGCGAGGAGGCGTTGCGCCTTGCGGTCGCGACCCGGCTGAAGAGCGATCTGAACCTTTCCCCGGAGCAAATTGCCGTGGCCGTCGAAGATGGCAACGTCATACTCACGGGCACCGTCGAGACGGAGCTCCATCGCAAGGCCATAAAAGTTCTTGCAGAGAGTCTCAGAGGCTCGGCGACCATTGTCGATAATGTGACGACGATTGCGGACCGGCCGTAGCTCTGGTTGCCCCGTCAGCCGATAAAAAAGCGCCCACGCCGCGCAGCAATCGGGGTACTGGGGCCCTAAGTCTTGCAACAGACGACGATTGTTGCGCCCGGCGATGCTGTGCGCGAGGTAGAGCGATAACACGCCAGCCGCACCACCAAGCAGGCAGCGGGCCTCGTCGATCATCGTGATCAAGAAGGTCTCCGTCAATCGCACCTTTGTACCAGAGCAATACGAAGCCAGGCGACCGCGTTTGAGATTTCGCAATGAAGCGATGTCCGAAGAGAAGATACAGGAGCGGATCGACATCAAATTGAGGGTTGAACGTGCAGGAACTCGCAGCCGCCTTCGCAGTCTTCATCGCGCTGCATTCGATCCCGGCGATCCCGGCTCTACGCTCGCGCATTATCGGCGTCGTTGGAAGGCCGGCCTACTTCGTCATCTATTCCATTGTCTCAACCGCGGTCCTCGCCTGGGTCTTTCGTGCCGCGTTGATGCTGGACTACATCCCGCTTTGGGAATTTCAGCCTTGGCAGGCGATCATGCCTTTCGTCTTCGCCCCGCTGGGCATTTTTCTGGTGATCGCCGGACTCATGAGCAACAATCCCTTGTCGATCTCGTTGGCGCGTGGATCGACGCTCGGGGCGGTTGCCAGCATCACACGGCATCCAGTCCTATGGGGCTTTTTTCTCTGGGCCGTCGGACACGTGATCGTCAACGGTGACCTTCGCTCATTGCTGCTTTTCGGCGGATTTGCGCTCTTTGCCATCGGAAGTGTTCCTATGGCGGAAAAACGCGCCCGGCGCCGCCTTGGCGCCGGCTGGGCCGTGGTTGCGGCAGGCACATCAAATGTACCGCTGCTCGGCATCTTGACAGGGAACGTGAGACCGCGATTTGACATGCGTCTCGGCGCAGCCGCATTGGCAACAGCTGCATTGACGGCGTGGTTGCTGATGGCCGGCCACAGCTATTTGTTTGGGGCCGATCCGCTTTCCCTGCTTGGTTGAACGAAGCCGGCGCCGGCAGACCGTTCTCCGTGCCAGCTCTGCGCAAGTGGCCGGATGGGCAATGCCAGCTGGTCGATCGCTCGTGATGCAGTGTGATCACGACATCTGCGACCGTCTCCGGCTTCTGATAGAAGGCCGGAACCGGCGGCATGATGATGCCGCCGCATTCGGTGACAGTGACCATGTTGCGCAGGTGACCGAGTTGAAGCGGTGTTTCGCGCGCCAACAGAACCAGTCTCCTCCGCTCTTTGAGCTGCACGTCGGCTGCACGTATGATCAAGTTGTCGGAGAGGCCGGCGGCGATCCCCGCCAGTGTCCGCATCGAGCACGGCGCGACGATCATGCCATGGACGGGAAACGAGCCGCTGGCGATGGCCGCTCCGATGTCGGCGGCATCATAGACCTTGCGCACCTTGAGCAGAAGCTTGCCATAGGCACCCGCGCCGATCTCATGGGCAAGCGTGCGCTGCCCCGCTTCCGAGACGACGAGATGAACGTGGATGCCGAGCGCAATAAGCTTGTCGGCGATTGCAACACCAAAAATGGCGCCCGAAGCGCCGGTGATCGACAACACCACGCGTGGCGCCGTCTGGGGGTCATAAATCACGCTTCGCCCTTTCCCAGATAGCATCGGCGCGGGCCGAAACGTCAGGCGGCATCGACAAGACACGCCCCCAGTCACGCTCGGTCTCCGATCCGATCTTGTTGGTCGCGTCACAGCCCATCTTGGTGCCCAAACCAGGCCTCGGGGAGGCAAAATCAAGATAGTCGATCGGCGTGTTTTCGATGACCGTCAGATCGCGGCCAGCGTCAAATCGTGTTGACAGAGCCCAGATGACGGCGGCCCAATTGCGGACGTTGATGTCGGGGTCTACCACGATGATGAGCTTCGTGTAGTTGAACTGCGGCAGCATCGACCAGAGACCCATCATGATTCTCTTGGCCTGGCCCGGGTAACGCTTGTCGATCGAAACAACGATCGCTCGATACGAACAGGCCTCCGACGGCAGCCACAAATCGCATATTTCCGGAAACTGCCGCTTGACGATCGGGACGAAAAGGTCGGCCATCACCTCTCCCAATCGCGACGGCTCATCGGGCGGGCGGCCGGTGAACGTGGAGAGATAGAAGGGTTTTCTTCGGCTTGTCATGGCCGAGACGGTCATCACCGGGAAAGGCTCGACGCTGTTGTAATAACCTGTGTGATCGCCGTAGGGCCCCTCGGGCGCTCGCGCCGTGGCCGACACCGTGCCCTCGAGAATAATCTCCGCATTGGTTGGAATTGGCATCGGGACTGTCAAGGCAGGGGTCACCTCTGTCCTCGCAGATCGCAGGAGGCCTGCAAAATTGATCTCGCTCACGCCTTCCGGAAGGGGCATGACCGCCGAAAGAATACTGACGGGGTCCGCACCGATTGCGATCGTGACCGGCATGTCCAAGCCTTTGCGCTGCCAGGCTCGATGATGTTTCGCTCCGCCGCGATGATCCAGCCAGCGCATAATGAGTGAGCGTTGATCACGCACCTGCATCCGGTATATTCCGACATTGATATCGGACGGATCGTCCGGGCAGCACGTGATCACCATCGGCCAGGTGACGAGCGGTGCCGGCTCGCACGGCCAGCACCATTGGATCGGAAGCAGCGAAAGATCCACCTCCTCTGCCGTGCGTATCATCACCTGCGCCGGCGACCTTGCCCGGCGCTTGGGCCGCATCGACATCGCCCTTTGCACAAGCGGCAGCTTGTCCCAGGCCTCCCGAATACTCTTCGGCGGTGTCGGCCGATGCAATTCGCCCAGCATATCGCCGAGGTTAGCCAGACCTCCGGCCTGGAGCCCGAAGCCGAGCTCAATCCTTTCCCTGGTGCCGAAGAGATTGACGAGAACAGGAATGTCCTTCGTCCGGCCGGACGCATCGATCGGCGTCTCGAACAGCAAGGCCGGACCGTTTTCTTCGATGGACCTCCGGTGGATATCGGCCATCTCGTGGACGAGGGAAACCGGCTCGCTGATACGCCGGAGCAGGTTGCGCCGTTCAAGGGCGAGCGCAAAGCTTTGGAGGTCTGGAAATGTGGCAACGGCAGAGGCGCGTGTATTCATCCCCATGCCATCGGCAAAAAAATCCGGCCTGTCTTTGAGATGGCGCAAATACCGACCGATCAGCCGGGGCTAAACCGGTTCCCGCTACCAATGAGGCGCGCCCATGTTTTTCCGACCACGGCTGATGGCTTCCCTGCACGCGGTTCCTTTACCGCTTGTTCAGGGCGTCTCGGCTTTCCTGTTAAGACAGATCCTCGAACGGCATTCAGGACTCTTAGATCGGCTGGGAGCCTTCAAGGAAACGCGATTTGCGTTTGTTCCGACGGATTTGCCCTTTTGCTTTCTGGTCGATCCGGCCCGCACGACGATAAAAGCGTTCCGAAAGCGCCACACTATTGCGGCAGATGCGACTGTCGAAGGCCCGCTAGCGCTCCTGCTGGCGCTGGCGGAGGGGCGCGTTGATGGCGATGCGGTGTTCTTTTCGCGCCGCCTGACGGTAACGGGCGATATGGAAAGCGTCCTTGCCCTTCGAAACGCACTCGATGACTGCGATATCGACGTCACCGAAATGATCGCCAAGGCCGCCGGACCTCTTCGCCCGATGCTGAAGTCATTGATGGTTTCGCTCCGCAAGCAGGCCCTGACGTCGGAGGGGCTCTCATGGAACTGATCTGTCCCGCAGGTACGCCGGCAGCATTCAGGGAAGCCGTCGACGCGGGTGCCGATGCCATCTATTGCGGTTTTCGCGACGAAACCAATGCCCGCAATTTCCCCGGTTTGAACTTCACGCGGGAAGAGCTTGTCGCATCAATCGCATATGCTCGGACCAAAGGTGTCCGCACCTTCGTGGCGCTCAATGTTCAACGCCGCGCGCGTCGTCCTGCCGCGCACGCTGACCATTCCCGATATCGCCCGGCTTGCGCGCAAGATCAAATGCGAACTCGAGGTCTTCGTCTTTGGCGGCCTCTGCGTCATGGCGGAAGGTCGTTGTTCGCTGTCATCCTATGCCACGGGAAAGTCGCCGAACATGCAAGGCGTCTGCTCACCAGCCAGCCATGTGCGCTACCGTCAGGAGACGGGCGGACTCCTCTCCGAGCTTGGCAATTTCGCCATCAACCGCTTCGGGCCCAACGAGCCTGCGGGATATCCGACCTTATGCAAAGGCCGTTTCAACATTGCCGACAGCCAGGGCTACGCGTTCGAGGACCCCACGTCACTCGAGGTCATGGATGAAATCGATGCGCTGAAGGCCGCGGGCGTTTGCGCTCTCAAGATCGAAGGGCGGCAGCGCGGCAAAGCCTATGTCGGCGAAGTCGTAGCGACGCTTCGCGCTGCGGTCGATGCAGCCCCGGCCGAACGATCCCGTCTGCTTGCCCGTCTGCGGACTTTAAGCGAGGGCCAGAAAACCACGCATGGCGCCTTTGAGAAACGGTGGAGATAAAAACGTGACCGATCGCTCCACGACGCTTGCTCTCGGTCCCGTCTATTATCTCTGGGACGCCGACCGTTGGCGCGATTTCTATTTCCGGATCGCTGACGAGGCGCCGCTCGAAACGGTGGTCATCGGGGAAACGGTTTGCTCGAAACGGCTGCACATCACCGAACCGGTTTTTGCGGATGTCGTTGATCGGCTGGAAGCGGCGGGCAAGTCCATCAGGCTTTCAACACTTGCCCTCATCACGCTCGATCGCGAAAGCCAATATCAGCGCGATCTCATCCATGACGGCGGCCACGTCATCGAAGCCAACGACCTGTCGGCACTCAATTTGCTCAAGGGCCGCAACCATGCCGTCGGGCCTCTAGTGAATATCTACAACGGCGCGGCGGCGCGATTCCTTGCAAAAAACGGAGCATCGACAATATGCCTGCCGCCGGAATTGCCGGCCACGTCCGTCAAGGCGGTCGCCGCAGATTGTCCGGATCTCGCCTTCGAGCTTTTCGCGTTCGGCCGTCTTCCGCTTGCCGTGTCGGCGCGCTGCGCGCATGCACGGGCGAAAGGCCGGATCAAGGACAATTGTCAGTTCGTCTGTGGCGAGGAGCCTGATGGCTTGACCGTAAAGACGATGTCGAACCAGCCGTTTCTTGCGCTGAATGGCGTTCAAACCCTTTCCTATACCTGCCAGGCGCTCTTGCAAACGGATGAAGATCTCAAGGCGCTCGGTGTGTCGGCTCTGCGACTGTCGCCGCAGGTCTGCGATATGGTCGAAGTCTCCGAAATCTTCCTCGATCTGACGAAAGACAAGATCGATCCGGACGAGGCGGCGCTTCGCCTGCGAACGGCCTATCCGGCCGTATCCTTGTCGAATGGCTTTCACCATGGTCACGCCGGCGCCGAATGGGTCGCCCACAACCGCAATGCTACGATGGGAGTGCCCAAATGAGCGATTCCAATTCCATTCTTGCCGCAGCCAATGTCCAGGCTGTCATCCACCAGATTCGCGCGATTATTCGAACGAGCGCTCTGGATTGCCGATGCCGTGATGTGGTCGATGACGTGCTTGAGGGTCTTGAGCGCCGGGAAAAGGCGGTCGCCACCGAGGAACTGCTGAAAGCTGCCGTCAGGCAAAGGGACAAGATCATAAAGCTTACCGAATTGCTGCGCGATTTCGGCGAGGTGTCGACGGGTTCCGACGGTGGGGTCATCGATGAGGCCGCGCTGCTGTTTGATGATCTGGCCATGCAGGCGCAGGTGGGATCGCAATTCCTGCATGCGATAGCCCACGCCAGTGATCTTGCGGTCGCAAACGCGAGCGTCCCGAACGACCGGGAACCATGCGCCGAAGAGAACCTGAGGTGGTGTGTTTCATCGATGCGTTCGAGGACTGCCGCGCTCCTTCGGCATGGTGTTTTGCCGACATGATCGGTCTCTGATGCCGCACCTTTGTCGCCGCCTCAACACCTGTGTTTTCGAGATATTGACGCAGATCAAGACGACTCGTCCGAAATCGCCCTAGCTATGATCGGAGAGGAAGAGTCTGGAGAACCAGGATGCAAAAAGAGAAATTTGGAAAGATTTTGCGGGGCCGATTGGAAGATCTGAACCGGCGCCTGCATCTCGTCGATAGCGATCTGGGGCGGCGAAAGGATGCCGACGACGAGGACCGTGCCGTCGAGCTCGAAAACAACGAAGTGCTGGAGGGCTTTGGACGTGCGGGGCAGGAAGAGGTGCGCGCGATCAACGCCGCCCTGCAGCGCCTGGAAAACGGAACCTTCGGCATTTGCGTAAAGTGTGGGTCGCCGATTTCGGAAGCGCGTCTTGAAGCGGTCCCGTTCGCTGTCACATGCCAATCGTGCCTTCGCGAATAAGCTGCACGACGATATTCAAAGAAGGCACGGGCGGCCGACGGTCGTGAATGGATGTTGCGCACTGCAAAGAGGGAACCAGCGGTCATGAAGTATGGCATCGTAGCAGCCGGATTGGACGCGCACGAGAAGTCGGGATGCATCATTTTGCAGGTCGGTTCACAATGCCGAACCGTCTTGGTGACGCGCCGTGCCATATTGAACGTCGCCTCCCCGCCGCGCGCCAGCGAGGCGCGTTTCCTCGAGCACGTCAGGACCTTCTGCGAGATTGCCTCCAATCGCATGGAGACCCCGATCGTCAATCAGGACGTCATCGTTATCACCGCAGACGATGTGCGAGGCTGGCGCCGGCATTGGCCATCATCTCCGGCACTCGTTTCCTCCCGCTCGCAAGGGCCTCGCATTGGCAACCGGCCACATAACCTGCGGCTTGTCTCAGCTAGGAATACCGCGGAGGGACGCTGAGCGGTTGGAGGGCTAACAGCGAAAGTCAGTGCCGGTGGCAAGGACCTGATCTCCACTCGAAGACATCGCCAGCAGAAATATAGATACGGCCGTCAGACGCAACATTCTTGACGCGATGCTTTGCGCGGGCGATGTCGCAGAAGAGCTCGATGTTTTCCTGCAGCCGCGTCTCATCCGCACGCGGCGGAGAGGCGACGTCGAGAAGCGCCTGCTTGTCGACGACGGCGATTTGATTTCTTCCGGCCTGCTCAAGGATGACCATCGCATTTTCGCCGGAAGAGCGCAGGAAGGCTGTAACGAATTTCAAAGACATCGTAATACCTCTTGCTCGATGAACAAGCGCTCGAGGGCGCTCTTACGACATTGGATATGCCGGCAGATCAATATCGTCGCAATACGGAACGGTGTCTTTGAGGAAGATCAAAATCATCAAGCGCCTCGGCGCTGTCGCAGGTTATTCCGATTCCATCATCAGCGCCGTGCTGAGGTATCCAAGTGCGATCGTGTCGCCAAACAAGAAAATGAAGAGGCCCTGGGCCACATAGCTCTCTACCAGGCCAAGCGAGGCCGCTGAATCCGCAAATCTTGTTGTCCAGACAATCGAACCCACGACGCTCCCGATGAGGAAGCCGATGGCTATTCTGGTGATGATAAACCGAATGAGCTGGGGCATGGCGCAAAATCCGTAACGCCTGAGACCACAATAGCAAAACGGCTGGAAAGTTCCATAGGTCGGGCAAGGTCTTGACTTTCGTCAAAGCGTTGCCTTCCCCCCATGCTATCAAAAAGGCTCGATCAGATTAACGGCGAAAGCATGACCCAACTTTCGATGGCTGCCGGCGCCTTTGCGCTTCTTGCAATGCCCGGCCCGACCAATACCCTGCTTGCGCTTGCCGCCCACCGGCGGGGAGTGCGGGATCTTGCAATTCTCGCAGCCATAGTGGTCGCCGCTTATCTGATGGTGGCGGCTTCGCTTGCAGTCTTTGCCGGAGCCTACCTGCATTCCCATCCGCAGATCGCCGATGACCTCAAACTGGTCTCTGCGGCCTGGGTTTTATATCTTGCCTTTCGGTTGTGGTTCGCCCCCGGTTCGGTTTCGGCCGCCGACATCTCGGCGCATCAAGTCCTGATAACGACGCTGCTCAATCCGAAAGCGATTATCCTCGGGTTGGCCATGGTCCCCCCTGCGGGCGTCTCGACTCAAATCCCCTATCTTGTGACCATCACCTTCGTTGTCGCGGCAGCCTCGATGCTTTGGCTTGCACTCGGCAAGCTTGTGATTGAAGCACAAGAAGCGTTGCCGGTGCTCGTGCGCCGGTGCACTTGCGCGGTACTCCTGCTGTTTTCAGCCGGCTTAACGGCCAGCCTTTTTACCTGAATATCTGCTGACGATGCCTTGCCGCTGCCGAAAGGATCCGAGCGTGGCGGCGCTGGGCCTCGGTCGTCCCACACGCCTCAACGACAAGCAGAAGCAGGAAGTCCGTGACGGTCTTGCCGCCGGCATGAGCGTGTCGGCGACGACAGCTATCGCGGCTGATGTCCTTCGATGCGCCAACAGTTCCCCTCCCAGCCAGGTTGGGCGGTCCTTGAGGCGCGCCACCTCTGCCTCGAGTTCATGCCTGGGGTCGGTTATGGTGCGATATTCGTCACCGGGCTTGTTGAAGCGTGAGTCCGTCGCCACCAGCATGCGCACAGTTTCTTCATTCTCGGTGAATCTCGCCAGTCGATGATCGGATGCGTTCAACTATCCTGTTGCCTCCCTGTCTTCTGTGCCCCTTGCAGTATTCCTGCGCGCGCCGCAGTCACTGCGTCAGCCAATGTTCTCTTGAAACGCACCCGCGGCGGTCGCATGCCGTGTACCAGAAGGACGCGCCGGACCGACGATGATGCGCCGCCAATGTGAACGGCAGCGCCTTGATGGTAAGCGTTACGCACAAACCCTTCAATAGTGGCGGCGCCGGTCGAGTCGAGAATCGGCACACCCGAGAAATCAATGACATAGGCTTTGGGATGCTCACCGATACGTTCGAGCGCTGCCCCGACCCCCGCCGCCGCACCGAAGAAGAATGCCCCAGATATCCTGCAAACCACAATGTCCGGATCGGTTGCCAGATCCGCCTCGTAAGGCTTGCGTCCGTTGCCATTCATCGTGTCGGGCTTATCCAGTTCCGCGACCGGCCATGTACGTTCGACTTCGACGGCCTCCGCCATACGGTGCAGAAAAAGCAGCGTGCCCAGAGCGAACCCGACCAGAATCCCCTCTGTCAGGTCGCGAAACACAACCAGCAGGAAGGTGGCCAGCAGCACCACGGCGTCGCCGCGCGAGGCGCGCAGGAGGGTCGAGAATTCATGCTTTTCTGCCATGTTCCAGGCGACCACCGCCAGTACCCCTGCCAGAGCCGCCAGAAGGACGTATGCGGCAAGTGGCGCGGCGATCAGCATGAACAGCAGCAG
>NZ_JABEPH010000414.1:0-4764 GCF_013004495.1 Rhizobium sp. SEMIA 4085 | reverse complement strand
CCCCTCCCGTAAAGGTTCTGTCCGCCGAACAACGACGGCGCCCCCGATACGTGAGACCAAACGATGCATAGACTCATCGGGGTGCAGATTCCGCCCAAGCGAGGCATCGCATTCATCATTCACATCAGCCTTCCGTCATCTTTCCGGATTAGGCCGACAGCCGTTAAAAGACGCTTTCCGAACCGACCGAGCCTGCGTTCCTTGCGTTTCACGGGGATGATCGGAAAGCCCATAAAATGCCAGGCGAATGCCGTGCCCAGGCCTGTCGTTACCGGAGAACCGGCCTTGCCGCCTGTGACAACCCACGCGAAAATCCCCGCCGCCATGGCGACGATGACGAGGTCGATGCGGCTCGGCCGATTGTTCTGCGCGGATCTGTCTCCCATAAACTCAACTTAACGTAGCATTTCCTGGAGTAAAATTGAAACGTACGGCGTGGTTTACGAATTGCTTATGGTGCGTTGCGATATCTCGCATTCGGACGTGCCCGCAGGCGTGGACGGGATTTTGTCGAGCCTCTCTTGCTTGTTGGCCCGCCCAACGGTAGATCCGGCGGGCCAAGCCGTCACTTCAACCTCAGGAAGTTCATGTCCGACATCAGAAAGACCATCGT
Source organism: Rhizobium sp. SEMIA 4085 (assembly GCF_013004495.1). NCBI lineage: Bacteria > Pseudomonadati > Pseudomonadota > Alphaproteobacteria > Hyphomicrobiales > Rhizobiaceae > Rhizobium > Rhizobium sp. SEMIA 4085. The sequence continues at coordinate 4,151 of NZ_JABEPH010000414.1, read as the reverse complement.
CGTTGCCGTGGCCGAGAATGGCGTCATCGGACGCGACGGCGACATGCCCTGGCGGCTTTCGACCGATCTCAAGCGCTTCAAGGCAATGACGCTCGGCAAGCCGCTCGTGGTCGGGCGCAAGACATATGAGAGTTTTGGCAAGCCGCTGCCCGGGCGCCCGCATGTGGTGATTTCCCGGCACGCTACGATCGAGCAATCGGATGTGACAATGGCGCGTTCTTTTCCCGAGGCGATCGGGATTGCCGAAAGGCTGGCGCGCGAGACTGGCCAGATCGAGATCATCATCGCCGGCGGCGGAGAAATCTATGCGCAAGCAATGGCGCTTGCAGACCGGATGTGCGTCACGCATGTGCAAACCCATGTTGCGGGCGACACGTCCTTCCCTTCGATCGACCCTGCCGCCTGGATGGTGATTGAAGAAATCGATGTACCGGCAGGAGAAAAGGACAATTATCCGACGCGCTTCGTCGTCTATGAGCGCCGCAGCGCCTGAAAACGAAATATTTATCGATAAATATCGCCAAGTTCTTCATGCCGCGTTGAAAGCAGCTGCGGCGATACCTATAACGGTCACAATCGCTTAAAGCCTGCCGCCCCCGCGGGCACGATGCGATTGGGAGTTTAACGAACAACGAGGTTTTGATGCCCTGGAGCAATCAGAATGGCGGCGGCGGCCCATGGGGCGGCGGCGGCGGTAATAATCAGGGACCGTGGGGGCAGGGGCCGAACCGCCCGCGCGGCGGCCGGGGCGGGCCGCCCGATCTGGAAGATATCATCCGGCGCGGCCAGGATCAGCTCCGCAACATCGTACCCGGCGGTTTCAACGGCGGCGTGGCAGTGATTATTGCGGCCGTTCTTGTCGTCTTCTGGCTTTTCCAATGCATCTACATCGTCCAGCCGGACGAGCGTGGTGTCGAGCTTCGCTTTGGCCAGCCGAAGGAAGAGATTTCGACGCCGGGGCTGCATTTCCACCTCTGGCCGATGGAAACCGTCGAGATCGTCAAGGTGACGGTGCAGCAGCAGAATATTGGCTCGACGTCGGCCTCGTCTTCGACAGGTCTCATGCTGTCGGGCGACCAGAACATCCTGAACGTCGAGTTCTCGGTCTTCTTCACCGTGATCGATCCCAAGGCCTATCTCTTCAACGTCGAAAACCCGGCCGAAACGTTGCAGCAGGTGGCTGAAAGCGCGATGCGCGAAATCATTGGCCGGCGCCCGGCGCAGGATGCCTTCCGCAACAACCGCCAGCCGATCGAAACGGAGGTTGCCGCCATCGTGCAGGGCACGATGGACCGTTACAATGCGGGCATGGCGGTAACCGCGGTCACCATTCAGGACGTGGCGCCGCCGCGCGATGTCGCCGATGCCTTCGAAGAGGTGCAGCGCGCCGAACAAGACAAGCAACGCCTCGTCGAAGAAGCGAACCAGTATGCCAACCAGAAACTCGGCCAGGCACGCGGCGACGCGGCCCAGATTCGCGAAGCAGCGGCTGCCTACAAGGATCGTGTCGTCAAGGAAGCGGACGGTGAGGCGCAGCGATTCACTGCCATCAACGAAGAATATTCGAAGGCTCCCGAAGTGACCCGCAAGCGGCTGTTCCTCGAGACGATGGAACAGGTGCTGAAGAATTCCAAGAAGGTCGTGATCGATGAGAAGCAGGGGATCGTTCCCTACCTGCCGCTCAACGAGATCGGCAAACCGGCACAGCAGGGAGGTTGAGCCATGACATCGAACAGACTTCCCGTAATCATCATCCTGCTCGCCGTTGTGCTTGTCATCGCTTATTCCTCGGTCTTCGTGGTCAATGCGCGCGAGCAGGCAATCGTCGTACGCTTCGGCCAGATCCAGTCGGTGAAGACGGAGCCGGGCATCTACTTCAAGCTGCCTCTCGCCTTCATGGATGCCGATCGCGTCCAGATCGTCGAGAAGCAGGCGCTGCGCTTCGACCTTGACAATATTCGCGTCCAGGTTCGCGGCGGTTCGACGTTCGACGTCGATGCTTTCGTGATCTACGACATCAAGGACGTGCGCAAGTTCCGCGAAACGGTGTCGGGCGACCGCGAGGCCGCCGAAGCGCGACTTCGCACACAGCTCGATTCGTCGCTCCGCCGTGTCTACGGTCTGCGCGACTTTGATGCCGCCCTTTCGGACGAGCGCGTGGCCATGATGCTCGAAGTGCGCGATGACCTGCATGGCGACGCCGAAAATCTCGGCATCAATATCCAGGACGTGCGTATTCGCCGGACAGACCTGACCCAGCAGGTGGCGCCGCAGACTTATGGCCGCATGCGGGCCGAGCGCCTCGCCGAGGCCGAGCTGCTGCGCGCGCAAGGCACCGAAGAAGGCCAGCGGCGCCGGGCTATCGCCGATCGCCAGGTGGTCGAGATCACGGCGGAAGCCCAGCGCGATGCGGAAATCATCCGCGGTCAGGGCGATGCCGCGCGCAACCGCATCTTCGCAGACTCCTTCGGCAAGGATCCGTCGTTCTTTGAGTTCTACCGCTCGATGGCGGCCTATTCCTCCGCGCTGTCGTCCCAGGATACGACGCTGGTGCTGTCGCCGAATACGGAATTCTTCCGGTATTTCGACAATTCCAACGGCACGACGCCCCCGGCTTCACCTCAAGCCCCGGCACCTGCGATCCCATCAAACTGACGCATCCGGATGCAGGATTTCCTGACAGGAATCGCATTCTTTCTCATCATCGAGGGGCTGGTCTACGCACTGGCCCCTCGTTTTCTTGTCGAGATGGCCCGGCTGCTTCCAACGGTTCCGGAGCGCCAGCTACGCATCTTCGGACTTGGCGCCGTCGTGCTCGGTGTCGCGCTTGTCTGGTTCGTCAGACGCTGACGCAGATTGCACGGGATTTCGCGAAAAGGTGATTTCACGCTCCATCATTCCGCCCTATGTTGATGGTCAGACTGCCGCTTTGACCCCATAAGAGGAAGCTTGATGGCCCCCACGACACGCCCGACCTTCAGACGATCGCTCGCTCTCCTGGCCGGTGTTGCACTTCTGGCAAATATCGGTCTTACCGGCGCTGCTGAAGCGCAGAGCACGCCTCTGTTGAATGGTCCGGCCTCTGTTGCCGATCTTGCTGAAGGGCTTCTCGATGCAGTGGTGAACATCTCCACCTCGCAGAACGTCAAGGGCGATGAAGGTGCCGGCCCGGCGCCGCGCGCACCGGACGGCTCGCCGTTCCAGGAATTCTTCAACGACTTCTTCAATAAGCAGCAGGGCGGCCAGGGCGGCAACCACAATGTCAGCTCGCTCGGCTCCGGCTTCGTCATCGATCCATCGGGTTATATCGTCACCAACAACCACGTGATCGAGGGCGCAGACGACATCGAGGTGAATTTCGCCAATGGCACCAAGCTGAAAGCCAAGCTCATCGGAACGGACACAAAGACTGATCTTTCGGTACTGAAGGTCGAACCGAGGACGCCGCTGACGGCCGTGAAGTTTGGTGATTCCAGCGACATGCGCATCGGCGACTGGGTCATGGCGATCGGCAATCCGTTTGGTTTCGGCGGGTCGGTGACCGTCGGCATCATTTCCGGCCGTGGCCGCAATATCAACGCAGGCCCGTACGACAACTTCATCCAGACCGATGCGGCGATCAACAAGGGCAATTCCGGCGGTCCGCTCTTCAACATGAAGGGCGAGGTGATCGGTATCAACACGGCGATCATTTCGCCAAGCGGCGGCTCGATCGGTATCGGCTTTTCGGTGCCTTCGGAGCTTGCTGCAGGCGTGGTCAACCAGCTTCGCGAATTCGGAGAAACGCGCCGCGGCTGGCTCGGCGTGCGCATCCAGCCGGTCACCGACGACGTGGCCGACAGCCTGGGTCTCGATACCGCCAAGGGTGCGCTCGTAGCCGGTGTCATCAAGGGCGGGCCGGTCGACAACGGTTCGATCAAGGCGGGCGACGTCATCCTGAAATTCGACGGCAAGCCGGTCAATGAGATGCGCGACCTACCGCGTGTCGTGGCCGAAAGTCCAGTCGGCAAGGAAGTGGATGTCGTGGTGCTGCGTGACGGCAAGGAGCAGACTGTCAAGGTGACGCTCGGTCGTCTGGAGGACAGCGATCAGGCCGCTTCCAACGACGCTGATACCTCTCCGGATGGTGTGATCAATCCTGCTCCGGAGGA
>NZ_JABEPH010000413.1:0-4779 GCF_013004495.1 Rhizobium sp. SEMIA 4085 | reverse complement strand
CCCGCTGCCCCTCGCGCGCACCCAGGCGGACTCTCTGCGTGCGGCCGCCGCCGGGGAGGATGTCGCCCGTCTGCCCTCCGGCGACCTTTCCGTCTGGAGCGCTGTTGCTGAGCAGGTTCGGCGCCTTCAGAAGCATGGCATCGCCTACACGATGACACCGGGCGTTCCGGCCTTTGCTGCTGCGGCCTCCGCACTTGGCCGGGAACTGACAATTCCGGCCGTTGCCCAGAGCCTGGTGCTGACCCGCGTCTCGGGCCGCGCTTCGCCGATGCCGAATGAAGAAACGCTTGCCAGGTTTGGCGCGACGGGTTCGACGCTTGCAATCCATCTGGCAATTCATGCGCTCAGCCAGGTCGGCGCAGACCTGACACCGCTTATGTGCGGCGATAGTCCTGTGGCGATCGGCGCCAAAGCATCCTGGCCGGACGAGCGCGTCCTGCATGGCACGCTTGCTGACATCGAGGCGAGGGTCGCCATGGAGCCGATCGAGCGCACGGCGATCATCTTCGTCGGTCCAACGCTTGCTGCCCGCGATTTTCGCGAAAGCGCCCTTTATGACGCCGCCTATCAACGGCGGTTCAGGGGCAGGCAATAGCGAGCCGGAATGCCGGCTCGCCATCCACGCTCAGAGCTTTGCCGACAGACAGTTCGGCTGCGAAAGGCTCGAAGGAGAGGGGACCTTTGTCGTGTGCCTGCAAGAGCGCGCATCTGCCCCGCATTGTCGAGGCGGTGGGAGACGTCGACGAGAACTCGAGTGCGGATCGCACATCGGCCGCGCGGTTGATGCATGTCTCGACCACCTCGAAATCCGAGGAAATCGTCGTGGCTTCAGATGGCTGTGATGCTGATCAAATAGCAGGTCGCGGCACCAGCAAGCATCAAAGCGGGGCGGCAATGAGCCTCGATCATCAATACGTCGCCGGCATAAATCATCCCGCTTTCTTCGGCCAACCCGAATGCTGCTTCGCCTTCGTGACACAGTACAAGCGATATTGCGGCCGGTAGAGAGCCGCTCCAACGCCGCTCGATATGCACCCTTTCGACCTTGTGCTTAAAGCCGTCGCGCCGCGTCATGACATTGAGGTCGGTGATCGGCCCCGCGACAAGCTGTGCCGTTACGGCAATGTCGGCTGCAAAAGCAAATGGCGGGCTCTGCTGCGTCAAGCGCAACGGCTCAAGCGCGTCGATCTCCAGCGTCATGCCCCTGCCGGACAGGATTGAAAGTGTGCGGTCGATGCCGGGAAAGATCGAAAACGGTCCGTCGATAGCAACCGTGGCCATGCTGACCCGCCAGTCGAAATCGCCGAGGGTTGCACCCTGCGGGGAAACGGCGACTTCCACTGTCTCGCCGCCGCCGTTCTTCCAGGGCATGCGCCGGTGATTGGCCGCGCGAAGGATCTGCATGGTTCAATCCCCCAAGATCCCCGGCAGCCTTAACCCCTTCTCCTTGGCACAATCGAGCGCGATATCGTAGCCCGCGTCGGCATGGCGCATGACCCCGGTTGCCGGGTCGTTCCAAAGCACGCGTTCGATGCGGCGCGCCGCATCGTCGGTGCCGTCGCAGCAGATGACCATGCCTGAATGCTGCGAATAGCCCATGCCGACGCCGCCGCCATGATGGAGCGAAACCCAAGTTGCGCCGGAGGCGGTGTTCAAAAGAGCGTTCAACAGCGGCCAGTCGGAGACGGCATCAGAACCATCCTTCATCGCTTCCGTCTCGCGGTTCGGTGATGCAACCGAGCCGGAATCGAGGTGGTCGCGGCCGATCACGATCGGCGCCTTCAACTCGCCGCTCTTCACCATCTCGTTGAAGGCAAGGCCGAGACGATGGCGCTCGCCTAGGCCGACCCAGCAGATGCGCGCCGGCAGACCCTGGAAGGCGATACGCGCTCGGGCCATGTCCAGCCAGTTGTGCAGGTGCTCGTTGTCCGGCAGCAATTCCTTCACCTTGGCGTCGGTCCTGTAGATATCCTCCGGATCGCCCGAGAGGGCTGCCCAGCGAAAGGGACCGATGCCGCGGCAAAAGAGCGGGCGGATATAGGCGGGCACAAAGCCGGGGAAAGCGAAGGCGTTTTCGAGACCCTCATCTTGAGCAACCTGTCGGATATTGTTGCCGTAATCGAGCGTCGGAATACCTGCATCCCAGAATGCGATCATCGCTTCGACATGCTCGCGCATAGAGGCGCGAGCCGCTCTTTCGACCGCCTTCGGATCGCTTTCGCGCATCGTTTTCCATTGCGCGATCGTCCATCCTTTCGGTAGATAGCCGTTGATCGGATCGTGCGCTGACGTTTGGTCAGTGACAATATCCGGACGGATGCCGCGGCGGACCATTTCGGGCAGGATTTCGGCGGCGTTGCCGAGAAGACCGACCGATCTGGCTTCGCCTGCCTTGGTCCAGCCGCCGATCATCTCGAGGGCTTCGTCCAGCGTTTCGGCCTTGGCATCGAGATATCGGGTACGCAAGCGGAAATCGATCGAGTCCGGATTGCACTCGACGGCAAGGCAGCAGGCCCCTGCCATGACGGCAGCGAGCGGCTGCGCGCCACCCATGCCGCCAAGGCCACTGGTCAGAATCCATTTGCCCTTGAGGTTGCCGCCATAATGCTGCCGGCCCGCCTCGACAAAGGTTTCATAGGTCCCCTGGACGATGCCTTGTGTGCCGATATAGATCCATGAGCCTGCCGTCATCTGACCATACATCGCCAAGCCCTTCTTATCGAGCTCGTTGAAGTGATCCCACGTCGCCCAGTGCGGCACGAGGTTGGAATTGGCGATCAGGACGCGCGGTGCGTCCTTGTGTGTGCGGAAGACGCCGACCGGCTTGCCGGACTGTACCAGAAGCGTCTCGTCTTCGGTAAGCGTCTTCAACGTCGCGACGATGCGGTCGAAATCCTCCCAGGTGCGGGCGGCGCGGCCGATGCCGCCATAGACGACGAGGTCGTTCGGATTTTCCGCCACATCAGGATCTAGATTGTTCATCAGCATGCGAAGCGGCGCTTCGGTCATCCAGCTCTTGGCAATGAGCTCCGGTCCGCGAGGTGCCCGGATTTCGCGGATGTTATGACGGGGATTGGTCATCTCAAATCTCCAGGGACGGAAGGATGTTTTCGCAAACCGACGCGTTCAATGCGCCGCTTGCAACAAGTTCGCTGACGGCTTGCAGATCGCCCGCCATGTAGCGATCGACCTCCAGCGTCGGCACCACATTGCGGATGGCAGCGATCGCCTTTTGCAGTTCAGGGCTGGTCGCAAGCGGTGCGCGTAATTCTACGCCTTGTGCGGCCGTCAATGCCTCGATGCCGATGATGCCGAAGAGGTTTTCGGTCATCTGCAACAGACGGCGTGCACCATGGCAGGCCATGGAAACATGGTCTTCCTGGTTCGCCGAAGTCGGCGTCGAGTCGACGGAAGCTGGATGCGACATCTGCTTGTTTTCGGACATCAGCGCGGCAGAGGTGACCTCTGCTATCATCAAACCGGAATTGAGCCCTGGCTTCTTGGCGAGGAAGGCTGGAAGCCCGTAAGATAGAGCCGGGTCGACGAGTAGCGCGACACGGCGCTGCGAAATTGCACCGACCTCGCAGACCGCAAGCGCGATCTGATCGGCGGCAAAGGCGATCGGCTCCGCATGGAAGTTGCCGCCGGAAACGACGGAGTTGTCGGAAAGCACCAACGGATTGTCGGTCACTGCATTGGATTCGATTTCGAGCGTGCGCGCGACCGAGCGGAGAAGATCGAGGCAGGCGCCATCGACTTGCGGCTGACAACGAATGCAATAGGGGTCCTGCACCCGCTCGTCACCCTCAATATGGCTTTCACGGATAATGGAGCCTTCAAGCAGCGCCCGCAAAGCCGCGGCCGTGTCGATCTGGCCGCGATGACCACGAAGCGTGTGGAGAGCCGGATGGAACGGTGCCGAAGAGCCCATGGCCGCAGCGGTGGACATGGCGCCGGTGATCAGGGCCGCATGGGCGGCACGATGCGCACGGAACAGGCCGGCAAGTGTAAGTGCGGTTGAGGTCTGCGTGCCGTTGATCAGCGCAAGGCCTTCTTTTGCGGCGAGAACGACCGGCGTAAGGCCCGCTTTGTTCAAGGCTTGTGCGCCTGGAAGCCGCTCGCCTTTGAAGTAGGCTTCGGCCTCTCCCATCATCACGGCCGCCAGATGGGCAAGCGGCGCAAGATCGCCCGAGGCGCCGACAGAACCTTTCTCCGGAATGACCGGTATGACGCCCTTGTCGAGCATTGCTTCGATCAGCCGCACTAGCTCCAGTCGCACGCCGGAGGCGCCGCGGCCGAGTGACACGAGCTTCAGCGCCATGACGAGACGCACGATATTTTCGGGCAGCGGCGCGCCAACACCACAGCAATGCGAGAGGATGAGATTGCGCTGAAGTGTGGCGACATCGGCACTGTCGATCTTAATCGAAGCGAGTTTTCCGAAGCCGGTATTGATGCCGTAGACGGGCGCATTGCCGGCGGCGATCTCTGCTATGCGCGCCGCCGCCTTGTTTATGCCGGCATCAAATGCGGGATCGAGTTCTGCCGGTTCGCCGGTCCAGTAAATTTTTTCCAGCTGTTTCAGCGAAACGGAACCTGGGTGGAGAATGATGGTCAACGGTCGATCCTTTCGCCCTTGAAGACACGCGCAAAGAGCGGGTTGAAGCCGATGCGATAGACAAGTTCGGCCAGGCTTTCGATCTCCCAGATGGCAAGATCGGCGGATTTTTCCGCCTGTATTGTTCCCGTTTCGGCAACAATGCCGAGTGCGCGAGCGCC
>NZ_JABEPH010000412.1:0-4784 GCF_013004495.1 Rhizobium sp. SEMIA 4085 | reverse complement strand
ACATAGTGCAGCCGGTCGTCCTTTGTGAGGACTGCGCCGTAGTTCGATTCCATCGACCAGATCGCCAGTATGATGTTCTTGTCGACGCCGAAATGCCGTTCGATTGCCGTCAGGGTCGAGGCATGCTTTGTGGCCATTTTGCGGCCGATCTCGGCTGTGTAGGGGTTCACGCGGGAGTCCACATAGTCCCAAATCTTGGTCGTGAATTCCGGCTGAAAGGTCGCCTTTTCAAGGACTGTCGGGTCCGGTTCGGTCACGCCTGCGAAAGCTTTCCGATAGGTTGCCTTGCTGATGCCATTTTGCGCGGCAGTTTGATAAAAGTCCGCGATCCACTTCTGGAACCGCTGGTCGGCCGCCGCGCTATCGGGAGCCAGACCTGCGGAAGCGGTCACCATGAGGGCGAGAGCAAGACCACGAAGGGAGTATTTGCGGTTCTGGGTCATCGGCAGTCGTATCCGTCATCTTCGTTGCACGTGCGGCGGAGTTGCAGTTTCCGGCCAAACCCGACACTACCGGAACGGAGTCAACAAATTCTTTACCATGACCGGCTTCTCCCGTCATCCTTTGCAAAACGGTAGCGATTCTAATCTAGTTCACCCTAAATAGCTTGAGTGTAAAAGCGATCCAGCCCCCCTAGGAGGTCTAAGTGGGACAGCAGAAAAAAGTTCGTAAAGCGGTATTCCCGGTTGCAGGTTTGGGGACACGCTTCCTCCCGGCCACCAAAGCCGTTCCGAAGGAAATGCTGACTGTCGTCGATAAACCGATCATTCAGTATGTGATCGACGAGGCGCTCGAAGCCGGCATTGAACACTTCGTGTTCGTGACCGGCCGCAACAAGCACATTATCGAAGACTATTTCGACATTCATTTCGAGCTCGAGCAGACGCTGCGCGAACGCAGCAAGCAGGCCGAAATGACGCTGCTCGCCAATCAGCTTCCGAAAGCAGGAACGGTCAGCTTCACCCGCCAGCAGGAGCCACTCGGCCTCGGCCACGCCGTATGGTGCGCCCGTGAGATCGTCGGCGACGAACCTTTCGCGCTGCTGCTGCCGGACATGATCATGAAAAACGAAGGCAAGGGCTGCATGAAGGGCATGATCGATCTCTATGCCCAGAGCGGCGGCAACATCATCGCCGTCGAGGAATGTGCTCCCGAGCAAGCGCATAAATATGGCATCGTGGGAGCCGGCGAACCGGTCGGCGAGGGCTTCCGCATCACCGGCATGGTCGAGAAGCCGGCCAAGGGGACGGCACCTTCCAACTTCTTCATCAACGGCCGCTACATCCTGCAGCCGGAGATATTCAAGATCCTCGAGACGCAGGAGCGCGGCGCCGGCAACGAAATCCAGCTGACCGACGGCATGTTGAAGCTGCTCAAGGAACAGGATTTTGCAGGCTACCACTTCCGCGGCACGACCTATGACTGCGGCGCGAAGGATGGCTTCATCCTTGCCAATGTTGCCTTCGCACTCGAACGTGCAGATATCCGCCCGACCGTCGAAGACGGTTTCAAGGCATTGCTGAAAGGCCTTTGAGCCTAGCGTTTCAGCTTGAGACCGACGCCGGCTCGCCATTGCTGCGAGTCGGCGCCCACATCGCGCGTCGTCAGCTCGTATCCCAGCGTGGTGGTGAAATCGAGATAGCGGTTGATGTTCCAGGTGAGCCCGCCGCTCGCCGTATAGACCGTCTCGTCGCTGCTGCCGCCGGACGGATAGTCCCGCAAGGTCACCCCACCCAGCACCGTTGCCTGGAGATTGTCGCGCAGCTGATGCGTGACCGCCGTTGTCAGTACGTGCGAGATATAGCCGCTCTGACCAGCTGTCGTTGAGGGTTGGATGCTGGTCGATAGATCAAAAAGAACGTCGGTTCCACGCAGCGGCGACCAGAGGAGGTTTGCATCGACGGTTGCGGTATCGATCGAATCGAGGCGGCTATCGTCAAAGGTTGCGGTTTCGTAGCCGAGACCGACTTCACCCTTCAACTTTTCTCCCAGATCGACCTCGACGCCAGCTTTGGCGCCGTAGCTGTTGCCGGAGCGCGCAAAACCCGCCGAATCCCGACTTTCGTCGTAGACAGTCTTACCGACCGAGGCCTCGACGAAGGGAATGAGGGCCGGCGAAAGCTCATAGCCGACACGGGTCCGAAATGTGCCGGACGTCTGGTCGCGGTCGCTGAGCGAGATCCTCGTGCCGTTCGAAAGCACGGCGTCGGAGTAGATGGTCCGGGTCAGATCGAGTGCCGCGGTACCGCGCAGGATACCGAAATCGCGCTCGACGGATGCGCCTGCTGAGAACTCCTGTACATTCGACTGCTGCTCGGCATCGGCGATTGCGTCAGGATCGTCGGTATCTTCCCGATAAAACCGGTATCCGCCCTTGATATGAGCGACCGTGTCGTCCGGCAGGTCGAGGCGAAGGTCCCCGTCGATGTCGAAGGCGGGCTGCTCTTCGCCGGTACCGCTGACATTGCGCTGCCAAGTGCCCTCACTCGTGACGATCAGTTGATGGAGCGCCCAGTCGGAGGCAAGCGTTGCGTGGGCGTCGGTTTGGAGGAAAGCGCGCGTCTCCTTTGTCTCTCCGTCCTTCGTCGTTTCGGTGTTGATCGACTGGGTAACGGAAGGGCGCAGCACGAAGGTGCCGATGCGGATGCCCGGCGTCTCCTGATCTGACAGGTATTCCTCCGGCTTGCGTGGCGCCCTTCTGTCATCGATTGCCGGTTCGCGGGTATTCAGGCGACGAATGTCCTCATCGAGAATGGAGCCGGTCGTCTCGCTGGACGGGTCCTGATCAGCCGCCCCGTTTGCCGTCGTTGTTCCGGCTTGTTGGTTTGAGCTGGGCGGTGTGCCGCTCATTGCATCGGCTGAGGGATTTGCGATGTCGCTACCGTCGGCTGCGCCATCGTCGGGCAACTGCTGTGCATTCGGCGAACTGCTGTAGGATGTGCCGCTGGCGGTGCTGTTTTGCGCGGACTGAGCAAAACTCGGGTGAGGTGGAAGAAACAAAGCGAAGCAAGCGAAAGAAGACACGGCAAAGCGCGCCGCGCAGAGCGGCGTCAAACTGCTCGTCTCTCTTTCCTTGGCCATCCGGATTCCGCGCGTGGCATGCTTCAATTCGTTACCCGAACGTAAAGCCTCGTGGTTAATCATTCGTTGCGGCCGCGAGGCTCTGTTCACAGGTTGCAAAGCGATGTGGGTAGACACCTGAAATGAAAAGCGCTAACGCAGGACCATGAGGAAAGCAGTCAAACTTGTTGAGAACGGTGTGCTCGAATCCGCCAAACGCACGATCGAGACGGAGAGACGTGGACTGGAAGCGCTGGAGCGCGCCTTGAGCGACGGTCTGTCGGAGCCGTTTTCTCAAGCGGTGGAGACGATCGGCAGTATCAGCGGTCGTGTCATCGTAACGGGTGTCGGCAAAAGTGGACACATCGGAACGAAACTGGCCGCTACCTTTGCTTCGACGGGCACGCCTGCGTTTTTCGTTCATGCTGCCGAAGCCAATCACGGCGACCTTGGGATGATCGCGAGCGATGATCTTGTGCTCGCCATATCCAAGGGCGGCGAAAGCGCGGAACTGCGCAGCATCATTGCCTATACGCGCCGATTTTCCATTCCGCTGGTCGCGCTCACGTGCAGCATACACTCGTCGCTGGCGACGGCATCCGACATCGTACTGCTGATCCCGAACGAGCAGGAAGCATGCCCGAACGGCCTTGCGCCAACGACATCGACATTGATGCAGCTCGCCCTCGGGGATGCGCTCGCGATCGCGCTGCTTGAAGCGCGCGGCTTCACGGCGCGGGATTTCCATGTCTTCCATCCAGGCGGAAAGCTCGGCGCCAGCCTGATGCATGTCGGCGACGTCATGCATACCGGCGAGCGCGTCCCGCTGGTGGCGAAGGGGACACCGATGCCGGAGGCGATCCACGTGCTGTCGCGCAAGCATTTCGGCTGCGTCGGCGTTTTAGACGAGGACGGGCGGCTTTGCGGCATCGTTACCGAAGGTGACATTGCCCGTAACTTGACGCGCAACCTGTCCGAGCTTTGTGTCGACGACATCATGACGCGCACACCGAAGACGGTCAGGCCGACGGCGCTTGCGACAAGCGCGCTGGCCTTGCTGGAGCAGTATCAAATCGGCGCACTGATCGTCATCGATGACGATAACAAGCCGGCCGGCCTGGTGCATTTTCACGATCTCTTGCGGATCGGCGTCGCCTGATCAGAGCGGCTCGACCGTCAGGTCGCGCCCGTTGCTTGCGACCACCTTCACCTGCGTTCCAATGGGGAGGTTCGGGCCCGTCCCCCGCCAGATCGTATCATCGATGCGAATGCGGCCGCGGCCTTCGGCGATCGGTTCTAAGAGCGTTGCCGTCCGGCCGACGAGACTTGCGCCCCGCTGATTGAGGAAGGGTTCGTCCGTCGCATCATGGCGAAGCGTCAGCCGGCGGCCAAGGAATGTCGCAGCAACGGCCAGGATGGCAAAAACGATGAGCTGCGTTTCCCAGATCCAGAAGGTGGCATTCCAAAGCAGCAGCGACAGAACGCCGACGGCGAGCGCGGCAAGACCGATCCAGACGAGGAAAAAGCCCGGCACCATCATTTCGGCGGCAAGCAGCGCCAGGCCCACAATCCACCAGGGCCATGGTCCCAGTTCGGCAACGACGCGTGTCAGCATTCGTCAGCGCTCCGGGGCCTGGTTGAAGGGATTGACCGGCGCGGGCGCGCGCCCCGGCCCCCTGCGCCGCGAGGGGGCGGCGAGCGGACTGTCGCCGTCGACGAGGACA
>NZ_JABEPH010000411.1:0-4833 GCF_013004495.1 Rhizobium sp. SEMIA 4085 | reverse complement strand
CGGCATTGCCCAACGTGGAGACGACGCAGACAATAAGGGCGGCGATGCCGCTGGCCTCGCGAGGTGTGGGCCAACGCCCATAGGCCCTGCGGGTGCTGGGATTGCGAATATTGGCGGTGAAGAATTCGAAGAAGCGATACGAGACATGGTCACCAGCGGCGGTAACAACCGTAGGGGCGTGCTACGCGGCGATGACGGCAGCTGGCTCATGGCGCTACATGTCCGGGCGTCTCAAATCGCTTCTTCAGAAAGATGAAGCTGTGTCCCGGTGGATAATCATCCATGATCCCGAAGGCCTCATACCCAAGCCGTTCGTAAAATCCGCGCGCCTGGAAGCTGTGGGTCGTGAGCCACGCGCCTCGGCAGCCGCGATCTATCGCCTCTTGCTCAGCGAGCGCCATGAGACGACGGCCAATACCACCATGGCGAAGCGCTTCCGGCACTACCAGTAGATCGACATGCAGGTGGTCATGAATCGTGCTGCCCCAAAGCCCACCAATGATATTTCCCGTTTCGGGCTCAGTGACAGTTAAAACTAGCAGTTTATCTTCGGTCGGACGCCCGATACGAGACGCGTTGAACTCAATCAGCGACGCGGCAATGGCGGACCGTTCATGTGAACCCGGATCTCTGACGAGCTGGATCGTTACCTGCATGAGCACCCTCGCGAAAATCCCGATAGAAGCGACACTTGTTTTCCTAACTTTTGCGACGGCGCATAGTACGGGGTTCTGCGATAGCCGCAATGTGCGCTTGTGGCGCTTTCCTGCCTAGTGAAAGTTCCTTGATGATTGGACGGCTCGACCTGACATCGCGGCCCTCACCGCGATGTCAATAGCTCCGGCAGGGATCAAAGTTTGTCGAGAAACGCCAATAACTCGTCGCCAGCCCTGAACCGGCCAGGCGATTGTCCATTGAACGGGTCGATCTTGGCTAGAGCGGCCTCCTTGATTGCCAGGTGGGCATGCAAGTACGGCTGTGTGGACCGCGTGGACTCATGGCCGAGCCACAATGAGATCACCGTGCTGTCGACACCGGCATCCAGCAACTCCATTGCCGCGCTATGTCGAAGGACATGGGGTGATATCCGCTTTGATCGTAACGACGAGCCGCCCTTCGACGCCGTCGACACGTATTTTGCCAGAAGATACTGAACGGCATCAGGGCTCATTCGCCCGCCGTGAACGGTCGGGAAAAGAGAATTGCCGTTCCCCACCGGTGGCTCGTCCAACCAGGCCTTGAGCGTAACTTTGAGCATTCCGGTTATCGGCGTAGCGCGTTCCTTGCGCCCCTTCCCGAAACACCGGATGTGCGCTCCTGTGCCGATGGTGATGGCACTTCGATCAAGGCCCAGTAGCTCGGAGAGGCGCATCCAGCGTCGTACTCGGATGCAGCGGCACGATGCGGGTCTTTCCGAACTTCGTCTCGCGGATCGTCAGCATGCCTGCTTTCAGATCGGCGTCCTCACGAAGCAACCGCGCGGCCTCTGAGAAGCGAAGTCCGGTGGATGCCAGCAAGCCGAAGAAGTAATGATATGTCGGCCCTCGGAAGCTTCCAGGATGCAGGTCGAGCATCGACTTCAGGAGATCGGCGATCTGTTCGTCTGAATAGATGAAAGGACGCGGTCTTCGTTGTGGTGGAAAGATATACGAAGGCGGAATCTCGGTTCGGGGGGTCGACCACCTGGAGATGGCGGGCAAAAGCTCTGACCGTCGAAAGGCGCGACGACCACGTTGCGGGACCACATTGGTGGCTTGCCCAATCCACCGCAATCTTCGCGGTGACCCGCAGTTCGCCATGCGCAGTCGCATACCTCACAAAATTGCGCAGGCGGCTCTCCTGAGTTTGGAGCTTGAACCCGAGTGAGCGCCGCAACTTCAGATATTGTTCAAGGGCATCGGACATATCCGTAGCCTTATGCCGAGTTCGGCATAACGGCACGTGATGTCGCGCGTGCGCGGTTCTTTGGGCGGCAAACCGCGGTGTCGGGTTCAGTTCACCGTTCGTGTGGAACACAGGACCTTTCGCGATCTGCGTTCACCCGTTGAGCGGCAGGCCTGGCCGGTCGAGGGTGCCGGGCGAAAGCGTGAAGATCTCGCAGCCGCCGGCCGTGACACCGACGGTGTGTTCGTATTGCGCAGAAAGCGACCGGTCGCGGGTGACCGCCGTCCAGCCATCGGCAAGCACCTTCACATGCGGACGCCCGAGATTGATCATTGGCTCGATCGTGAAGATCATGCCTTCGCGCAGCTCCGGACCCTCGTTGGCCCGGCCGTAATGCAGGATGTTCGGCGAATCGTGGAAGAGGCGGCCGACGCCATGGCCGCAGAAATCGCGGACGACCGAGCAGCGTTCGCTTTCTGCGTAGGTCTGGATCGCTTCGCCGATCGCGCCGGTGCGCGCGCCGGGGCGGACGGCGGCAATGCCGCGCATCAACGCTTCATGCGTGACTTCGAGGAGACGTTCGGCGGCACGCTTAATCTGCCCGACCGGATACATGCGGCTGGAATCGCCGTGCCAGCCGTCAAGCACGAAGGTAACGTCGATATTGACGATATCGCCTTCGCGAAGCGGTTTTGCGTCCGGAATGCCGTGGCAGACGACATGGTTGATCGAGGTGCAGGTGGATTTGGTATAGCCGCGATAATTGAGCGTCGCCGGATGGGCACCGTTGTCCATACCAAATTCGAAGACGAACCGGTCGATCGCCTCGGTCGGAAGGCCCGGCCTGACGATCGCCGCGAGTTCGTCGAGGCAGCGGGCGGTCAACTGGCACGCCTTGCGCATGCTCTCGAAGGCCTCGGGACCATAGAGCCGGATGGCGCCGGTATTCTTCGGCGGCGCGGAGGAGGCTTCGATATAATTCACCATTGTAGGGCCTTAGCGGAGATTGTCCTCATCGTACATAATGCAGCTATGCCGCTTTCGTCCATCGCGATCAACCGCAACCACGAGATTTGTACCACTTCGATACCGGGCAGGTATGCCTTTCCAGTCACGCACCCCGTATCTTGCGTCTTGCGCTCCACTCGGACGGCGCGCTGGAAATTGCCGCGTTGAAGTGAAACATATGACGGTCCCCGGCGTCCCATTCGAGACGGTAGCGTAAGCCCGCTCGAATGCTTCTAACGGCAGCCAAATCCTTTTCGCAGCAAAACGGACATTGCGCAAATCGCGCTTACGGAACCGGATTTATTGACGACTTGCCCTAGCTTTGCTGATTGGACACTAGGAGATACGACGGGACCTCATGAGCGAAACGCGACGCAAGCTGACCACGATCTTCTCCGCCGACGTGCAGGATTATACGCGCCTGATGGGTGCGGATGAGGAGGGCACGCTGGCGATGCTGAAGCGGTATCGCGATGCGATGTCGCGGCTCATCGCGTTGCACGGAGGGCGGGTGATCAATACCTGGGGCGACGGATTGATCGCCGATTTTCCGAGCGTCGTCGAGGCGGTGCGTGCGGCAGTCGACGTTCAGAACGAGCTCGCAGGCATGAACGCTACGCGGCCGGCGGACGGTCGCATGCTGTTCCGGATCGGCATCAATCTCGGCGATGTGATCGTCGAAGGCGACGATCTCTATGGTGACGGTGTCAATATTGCCGCGCGGCTGCAGGCGTCTGCCGCCGCCGGCGGGATCGTGATATCGAATACCGTCTACGACCAGGTCCGCAACAAGGTGGCCGTCGGTTTCGATTTTCTCGGGCCTTTGGTGGTGAAGAATGTCACGGAACCCGTGCCGAGCTATGCCGTGCGCATAGGCGAAGACATAAAAAGCGCCCCGCAGCCGGAGGCTGCAACGAACCGACCGAAGGCTCCGGCAGTGACCAATTGGTCGCTTGGCGCAAAGGCTCGCAAGATGTTTGGTCTGCTCGCCTTGTTGAGCGCTTTGCTGGTTGTCGTTAATCTTCTCTCCTGGCGGGGCGTCTTCTGGGCGGCATGGCCGCTTCTGGCCTTTGCTGTCTTGACGGCAATGATATGGGTGCGGAACCAGAACCGCATCGATCGGGGCATTGCCGCCCTCGGCGTCGCCGGGCTTGGCATGGTCGCGATCAACCTGCTGTCGTGGCACGGGATATTTTGGGCGATATGGCCAGTTCTGGGGCTGGCCGCCGCTGCCGGCGTTCGATGGGTGATGCGAAACTGACCCAAGAGTGCATTGGCCGCGATTACGAGGCGGCGTTGCCAGTGCTTACGAATTGCATATCTTGCCGCGCTAGTCGATGACCGACGAAAGCCACCATGACAACGGAAAAGATAGATCAGTTCCGGGACATCATTCTCAGCGAGTATCCGGACTTGGCCGCATCGACGTTCGAGCTCGCCCCGGTAGGCTGGGATTCGATCGCCGTTGACGTGGATGACCGGCTGATCTTCAAGTTTCCCCGCAATGAGGTCGCACAAAAGGCGCTTGTGAGGGAGGCCGCATTGCTTGCCGTCGTCCGGCCCAGGGTCTCAATGGCCGTCCCGGAGCTGCGCATTCTTCAGAGAGGCCGGCACCTGTTTTCTCTTCATGAGAAGCTGAAGGGCGAACATCTGCTTGCGGCCGAATATGACAGGCTGCCGGAGCATGTGCGCCGGCGCCTTGGCGATGCATTGGGGCAGTTTTACACCGAGCTTCACCGGCTCGACAAGGAGCAAATGGCGGATGCCGGCGCCGCGACAATCGGCGCATGGCAAAGCCCTTCAGCGCTTCGCGGTAAAGCCGTGCCGGCCCTTCCGGTCGAACTGCGTGGCGTGGCAGAGGATATCATCGCAGGATTCGAGCAGCTTCCGCCCGATACCCACGGACAGACCTATGGCTTTTTCGACGGCTATGGATGGAAC
>NZ_JABEPH010000410.1:0-4839 GCF_013004495.1 Rhizobium sp. SEMIA 4085 | reverse complement strand
ATGTCGCCCGATAACCCGCCGGCAATCCGAAGGCTGTCCTGCGCCAGTTTGTCCTGCTGGCGTCGGGCTCGCGTCTCGTCGATGCCGCCCGTTTCATTTGTGGGGGGATCTTAGCAGTCCGAGCCCGCCTCCTCGAGCGCGCCAACGCCTATTGCTGGTTCGTGGAAACCGAGTTCGCCAACGGCGCGCTCGGTCATCTCGATCTGACGGTCGCGGTGCGCATGGACTGGCATGAGGGCTTCCACCTCTATGGCGAAAATGGTTCAGTGATCGCCAAGACCTTCAATCCCTGGTACCTCAGGGCGAGTGAGGTCGAGATCTTCCACGAGAAGGACGCCACCACCCGCAAGCCGCTTGGAGCCGATGGGCACTTCTTCCGCAGGCAGCTGGAAGGGCTTGCCGATACCGTGCTGAACGGCGCAGCGATGCGCGGTGCCGATATCCAGGACGGTATCGCCTCCATCCGCGCCATGGTCGCCATCGCCCGCTCGGTAGAAACGGGCGAACGTGTGGAGCTTTCAACCGTCACGGGATCGGTCTGATGCAGCTCGGCATCTTTGCAAAGACCTTCCCCGGCACCGATCCCCAGCGAGTGCTGTCGGCCGTGCGTGAAAGCGGCTTTGCGACGACGCAGTTCAATCTCGCCTGTGTCGGCCTGCCGTCGATGCCGGATGCAGTGGCACCGGAAACGATCGCCGCGATCGGGGCGGCATCCAGAGCGACCGGTGTTTCGATCGCGGCGCTTTCAGGCACCTATAACATGGTCCACCCGGACAAATCCGTGCGGGACATGGGGTTGAAACAGCTCAAGATAGTGATCGAAACAGCAGCGGCCTTGCAGATTCCGCTGGTGACGCTTTGCACCGGCAGCCGCGATGCCCAGGATCAATGGATGTATCATCCGGACAATGCGCTTCCATCTGCCTGGGCCGACATGGCGTGCGAAATGGAAAAGGCGTTGGGGTTCGCCGAGCTGCACGATATCGCTCTTGGCATCGAGCCGGAACAAGCAAACATCGTCACGTCCGCCGCGGATGCAATGCGGCTGATCGGAGAGATGGGTTCGAAGCGGCTGCGCATCGTGCTCGATCCGGCAAATCTCTTCGAGCGGGCGACGCCTGCCGAAGTATCCGACATCGTCGAAAGGGCGATCGATATCTCGGCTGGTCATGTGACGATGGCCCATGCGAAGGACCGCCATGCCGACGGCCGCATCGCGACAGCGGGTCAGGGCATCGTCGATTTCCCTGCCTTTATCGACGGTCTGCGCGTTACCGGTTTCGATGGTCCGCTCGTCACGCACGGCCTTGCAGCAGTGGAAGCACCCGCCGTCGCCAGGTTCCTTTCGGATCTTATCCGATGAAGACGCACATCACCTTCAGACGAGACGATACCGACCTTACAGTCCACGACTGCGGGACAGGCAACGCCTTGGTCTTTCAACACGGACTCGGAGGCAGCGAGGCGCAGGTCGCACAGGTTCTCCCTCAGGGGCTCGACTGGCGGCGGATCACGACTGAGTGCCGCGGGCATGGCAGCTCGACGCTTGGCACGCGACGCCCCTTCTCGATTGCGATGTTTGCAGCCGACGTCGTCGCCGCTGCAGACGAAAAGGGGATAGGCCGGTTCGTCGCTGGCGGCATCTCCATGGGCGCAGCCATCGCGTTGCATCTGGCAAAAACACATCCCGAACGCGTCAAGGGCCTCATCCTGGTACGCCCTGCCTGGTCGTTTGCCCGCGCCCCCGACAACCTCGCTCCGATCCGCGAGATTGCGGCATTGCTTCGATCCCGTTCGCTTGACGATGGGCAGGCGCTTTTTGCAAAGTCGACGTCGGCGCAACGTCTGCGTGTGGAAGCGCCGGACAACCTTGCTTCGCTGCTCGGCTATTTCGAACGCCCGGATGCGTCAGCCTTCGCCGACGTGCTGGGCGACATCGCTTCGGATGGAACCGGCGTTTCGCAAGAGGACGCGGCAAACCTCGCTATTCCCGCCCTCGTGCTCGGCAACCGGCAGGATGCCATCCACCCTCTCGCCGTCGCACAATTGATGGCTGACACGCTTCCAAATGCGCATTTCCTCGAAGTGCCTGCGAAGGCGGCGGCTACCGAAGCGCATTTCGCCGCGGTCCGAACAGTCATTCTGCAGTTCCTCAACACAGAATTCAAACATAGGAGCGATGCTCAACTATGACGTCGAAATCTCTCTCGGGCGGGGCCATCGCCTCATTGCCACGGCACAGACTGCTCGGCGAGTTTTCGCTCTGGTCCGCAGATCTTGCCAACATGGAGCGCGACCTTCACCGGATCGAGCCCTATGTCGACCTTCACCATATCGACGTTGCCGACGCGCGCTTCACGCCTGGCTTCCTGTTCTTTCCCGATTTCGTCGCCCGCATTGCCAAGCTGACGGCAAAACCTATTCATGTGCATCTGATGGTCGAGGCCGAGATCGTCGAGGAGCAAACACGCCAGTTCATCGAGGCCGGCGCCGATCTCATCAGTGTTCATGCCGAAACCGGCGAAGCCGGTTTGCGCGCAGTCGAACTCGCAAAACAGCTTGGGGCCGAAGCCGGCGTCGTACTGCGGCTGGAAACTTCGGTCCCCGAGGCAGAACCGTTCCTCGCTGAGGTCGCCTTCTTCACGCTGCTTGGGACCTCGATCGGCGTCAAGGGGCAAAGCCTTTCGGACAAAGCCTGCGACCGACTGCGCCAAGCGCGGTCGTTGATCAGGCGTGTCGGACGCGAAAAGGCAATTGTTCTTGCCGCAGACGGCGGCATTCGCGAACAGACCGTTCCACTGTTGCGGGCAGCCGGGGCGGAGACGGTGGTGCTCGGATCGCTGGCATTCGGCGACAAGGATCTGCCGGGCCGTATGGCTTGGCTGCATGCTTTGGAGACCCAGCCCCGATGAGCAGAATTGCTCTTGCATTCGATCTGGGTGGAACGGAGTTGCGCGCCGCGCTGGTTGGCGTCGGCGGCAATGTGCTGGCGTTCGCGTCCACGCCAACGCGTGCGAAGGATGGACCGGATGTGGTCATCGAGCAGATCGCGATGCTCGCGGAGAGAACCTGCTCGGACGTTCCCGACGCCAAGCCGCTTGGTATCGGCATCGGAGCGCCCGGTCCGCTGGACCCGGTCGCGGGCATCCTTACTGCACCCCCGACCCTCTCGGGCTGGCGTGAAGTACCCCTTGCGGGCCGTCTTCAGGACCGCTTAAACCTGCCTGTGCGGCTGGAGAACGATGCGAACGCCGCCGCTCTCGGCGAATGGCGCTTCGGGGCGGGCCGCGGCGCGGCCTCGCTGGTTTTCGTCACCGTGTCTACCGGCATCGGCGGCGGGGTGATCTCCGATGGTCGGATCGTGCATGGGCGCCGTGGGCTCGCAGGCGAAATCGGCCATATGACGATCACCAGCGAGAGCGAACGATGCCTTTGCGGAGCGGTGGGCTGCTTCGAGGCGGTGGCGTCGGGTACTGCACTCGGCCGGCGTGCTACTGCTTTGACAAAACCAGGCGACGGCTCGGCGCTGCGAACGCTGTCCCACGACGGCGATGTGACGGGCCGACATGTCGTCGAGGCGGCGCGCAGTGGTGACGAAACAGCACTTGGGCTGATTGACAGGGAAGCCCGCTGGCTGGGCATCGGCTTTACCAATCTGCTCCATCTCTACTCGCCCGACATGATCGTCATGGGCGGTGGAATTTCCCATGGCTATGATCTCCTTCGAAAACCCATCGAGGCCACCATTCAGGAGCGAGCGATGCCCGCTTATCGCGACGTGCCGGTTGTGCCGGCGCAGCTCGGCAGGCATGCCGGCTTGGTGGGCGCCGCAAGTTTGATCTTTCTCAACTGAACGATCCCACAAATGGTCTTCTACGACGTGGCGAGCTCCAGTGCCTAGAGTGCGACTTCGCAGATTGTCGCGCAACAGCGAATTGGATGGATGCGTCATCGTCAGTCCCCATCGGTTTGCTCGAAGATGAGCCAGGCGGTGCCCTTTTCTGCGATTCGTGTCCTGCGAGCGTCTTGAACGCGCTCTGCCTGCCGTTTGGTATAAGGCCCGATCGGCTGAGTCCTTTGTTCGCCGCAGCGAATCTGGCAGTACCACTTAGTGTCATCGTTCGAGAAGATATCGACCGAGGTAGATGTCTCGTGAGGCTCATGCTTGGCGATCTCGTCGATAAACTTAATTTGCCTTGAGTAGTGCTTGGCGGGTGCAACCTGCACGCCTGAACCTGAACTGTGAAGTAAGCTCGACATAGTCAGCTCCATTTCCATCACGGCGGCGGTGACCGTTTGCGCCTGTGCATCGTCAGCGGGCCGCCATTTCACGCTCCATCGCCACCTCGATCGTCAGATTGTCGATGTCACGGGAAATCGAAGCGGCAGCCAATAAATGTCCGTCACGCTTGAAGCGCAGCAGACAGTCCTTGCCAGCGATGTCTCCTTCGACCTCGATTTTATCCCATCGCTCGGCATGGCCGACATAATTGATCCTGACGTCGTAGTGTTGGCTCCAGAAGAACGGCACGGCTGCGAACTTTTCGTTCTGACCGAGCATATTAAGCGCAGCAGTTTGCCCCTGCCTCTCGGCGACTACCCAATGTTCGACGCGAATGTCCTCTCCGCTGTAGGGATCGGGCCATCGCGCAATGTCACCGGCCGCGAAAATTCCAGGGGCGCTGGTTTGCAAAAAGCAATTCACGACGACACCGCGATCAACAGTCAGCCCTGCCGATTCCGCGAGGCTGGTCCGCGGTCGTACGCCGATGCCGGCGACAACAAGATCAGTGGTTAGCGTTTTGCCGCTGCGAAGTACCACCTCGTTGCCATTGATAC
>NZ_JABEPH010000409.1:0-4845 GCF_013004495.1 Rhizobium sp. SEMIA 4085 | reverse complement strand
CTCACAGAGACCGCATGGGAACTATCTTGCCGCCTATGGACAGCTCCTGAGTTCGGCGCGGTTCTGGGCCTACACCCTGTGTATGGCCTGGTCCATGGGAACACTTTACATCTTCCTGGGCGGAGCACCACTGGCCGTCGGTCACACGCTCGACGGCTCAAGTGCGAAACTCGGCTTGTACATGGGGTTGGTCCCGGCGGGCTTCATCCTGGGTAGCTATTTGGCTGGCCGCTTCGCCTCAAAGCACGCGCTAGGCGCCACCCTCATTGTCGGGCGGCTCATAACGTGTATGGGGCTGTTGGTTGGCCTGATCCTATCGATTTTGGCGACAGCAGCCCACGTTCTTGCGTTCTTTGGGCCTTGCATGTTCATCGGCATCGGCAATGGACTGACCATGCCCGCCGCCAACACAGGCGTGCTGTCGGTGCGCGCCGATCTCGCCGGTACCGCGGCGGGGCTGGCCGCTGCAATGACAACCGCTGGCGGTGCGCTCACAGCCTCAATCGCCGGCCTGTTCCTTGTGAAGGCAGGTGCAACGCATGTACTGCTCGGTATGATGCTGATATCGGCATCACTCGCATTGCTGGCAGCAATTTTGGCCGCATTTGTCGATTGGCGTGCCTCCAAGATGGTTTCCTAGGAGTAGCCGATTTCCATTGCTCAGTGCATCTAAGCCTTGGGGTTTCTTCTCGCGAAAACATGCTCGTCTTCCGGCTCGCGCGCACTCTCTCGCGCGTCATGGTCGGCCAACGAGACGCGCGTTCACCCCACATCTGGCGATCTGGCCCTGCAACTGCTGCCCGCACTCATCGCCTTTTGCTCGCATGATCACCGCCGAAAACAGCCAAGCCGGCCCGTTCAACTTCGGGCTCACTATCCAGCGCAAGCTCTTAGGGCTTGGTGGAAAATCGACGTCATGCGGAACTCATTCCTTTTGAATGACGCAGAACGTGTTGCCGTCTGGATCAGCCAAGACGATGTAGTCCGCTTCCTCTGGATAGCGCCAGTTGACGCGTTGCGCGCCGATTAACAACAACCGCTCGACTTCGGCTTTTTGATTGGATGCGTAAAGATCGAGATGATGGCGCTGATGCGTTTCAGGATCAGATGAGACGATTGTGATCGCCATCTGTTGCCCCTCGCCCTTTTTCGGAACGAGGATCGCCCAATCCGCCGACGGCTCCCTCGCGGGCTTATAATTCAAAGCAGCGCACCAGAATTCAATGGCACGCGGGACATCCCTTACACCCCAGACAATCGAACCTATCTTGAGCATTCTTCCTCCTTTTTCCGACACCTACGCGCGCTAAATGACCGCTAAGATCTGTGACGGCCGAATGCGGTGCCCGCGTGCCGGAGCAACCACCGACGATCAGATAGCGAGCATGTTCCACCTGCCGGCGCGCATAGCCAATGCGCTCTCGTTCAACATGCGCTGTCCATCCAGCTCCTGAACCGGCCCAAAATGCATCTTTCACATCAAAACCTGACCGGCTTGGCTGTTCCATAAATTTCGCAGCCAAGGCCGCGAACCTCACGTTTTCAAGATGATCAATCCGTCGGTTCAGGCAGGCTTTGTTTCCTCGAACATCAATGCCCGCCCGTCGAAGTGTTCGTGCCCCTCCTGCAAATGCCTCGATGCCGCCCATCTTGATCAAGGTGGACGCCGATCTACCTTCTTTTCTAACAGGCGAGAGCCCTGCAATCGGTAGATAATATGTGTCCGGAAACCTTCTGCAGCCATCGACCGGTCGTCCCTCCATTGAAGGATCGTCCCGCCTTCGTTGGTCCTGATTGTGATCCACTCTCTTTAAGATCGCGAAAAAGCAGAGGCAACCAAGGAGCACCGGCGTGTCCAGCTGGCGGAAAAGCAATCCCGACAACTTTAGGCAGGGCTTGGTTCAGAAAGGTCGATCACTGACAAACCAGATCGAGGTTTTAAACAGCGCGTGTTCCGCCACCGGTTCTTTATGGAGCGTCAGGAGAGGCCAATCTCCGGTCATCGCGACGGCAATCCATGACGGTCGGCTTATGCGGCAGGACTTGCTGCCGCTTTGTGCTTTGAGCGAGTCCGAGCGTCTTCGTGAGGAAGACCCCTTCACAGCCGTCCTGATCAGTGGCGTGCCGGACCAGATCGTTTTTCATCGGTCTCGGTTTGAGATCGATCTCAACCGGGGTCGCGAACAGGCCGTCTACTTCCGTCCCGAGCAGGCTTGGGGGCTAACCGTCTGGAAAAATGGCCTTCCCGCCTCCCAACACTTGGCCTCGCTGATGGTTTACGATGACTACTATGAAATGCTTGGCTCCCTTCTAAAGGCTATTGAGCGAAACCACGGGGAGTTCGTCCTTCTCGACGTCCACAGCTATAACCATCGCCGCGCCGGTCCCGACATCCGGACCGATCCCGAGCAAGCCCCAGATATCAACATCGGTACCTTCTCGATGGACCGCGATCGCTGGGCGCATGTCGTTGATCCGTTGATGGAGCACTTCCGAGCCTTCAAGATCGGAGACAAGCCGCTGGCTGTGGGCGAGAATATCGCCTTCCAGGGCAAGGGAGAGCAAACACGGTTTATCCATGAGCAGTTCCCCAAGACGGGATGTGCCATCGCCATCGAGTTCAAGAAGATATTCATGGACGAATGGACCGGGCAGCCGGACAACGCCGTACTCGGCAAGCTTCGCGACGCGGTAACGGCGGCGGTTCCGCTTCTGGAACGCATTGTGGGGCAGCCTCGATGATGCAACAGACGTCGGCAGTTCAGGAAAGTTGGCTGGAGGAGGTCACACAGTGTCTGCGTGATGATAAGCCGATCCGCAAGGAGCTGCCGGAAGGCGGGCGACTTCATATTGATCGACTGCTGCCCTTCCTCTTCATTTACGTTGAGACCCGCAAGACCGAAGAGGTTGCCCGCTCGGTAACACAGTCAAACGCTTCGTATCTTCTCGCATCGACCCCAAAGCAGGTCATGCCCGTCATCCAGGCTCTTAGCGCCATCGCGGTCGAACGATTTGGATCATTCCTGGTCATCAGAAGCGGAGAGCTTGGTCGCGACAAGTTCCTTACCGATGACGCGCCCTATCTGCCCCCCTTCGAGGTTTCGGTCTGGTCAACCGAAAATGCCGTTGTAGCTAAAGAGGCATTCTCGCAGGCCGTCATGGCGAGCGAAGCTCGGTTTCGCACGCCAAGGGTCGAGGAACGAGGCGCTCCACCATCGGTGATCGATGAGGAAATTTCTATTTTACCCGGTTGCGCCGTCCTATCGGCCGAGTTTGCTCCGATCTACCGCGCGCCCGAGTCCGCACAGATATACCCGGAGCTTCGAGATCAGCTGATTGCAACCCTGTTCGATGCCGGGCTACGGGCATGTGCCGCATTCATAGGCTCTCGTGGCATCTTGAAACTAACATCGCATCGATCCTTGGGCCGACGCGCCTTTGTTGATGCCGTGAGCCGTGTTGACCGGGGCATCGATGAAATTGCTTCGGCCTTTGACGTGCTCCTTGCGGTTACCCCCATCAACGCTCAGCAGGCGTTTCAACAGTTCAAGTCGAACAGTTTCAAAGGCGATCCCGCCTTCCTCTACCGGCCTTTGACCATCCAGGTCGAAAGCGCAAAGCAGCACCTCTTTTCGGTTTCCTTTGATCATATGGAAGACCCGGTTCTCTACGATCTTTATCGGGAAAAGCAGCGCGAAGTGGATTTGCAGCTTTCCTTGATCGCGTCGCGCCAGGCAGCCAGCTTCATTGAGTTCGGAAGAGCGTTGTACGGGCCTGTCGAACCGTCTCTTCTTGCCGAAGCCGAAAGCATTCTCGGCATGCTTTCGAACGACGACCCGGCTGATTTTGACGACCGGGTTTCCGAGGCGCCGAATGCGGACGCCAACTATGTTTCGCAACGGGCGCAGGCAATGATCGCTATGTATCGGCGGGCCTGGCCGGACTTCAAAGTCGAAATCGAGCTTCGCGATGATCTTCCATCAGGGTTGATGGTGACCAATCATCGCCTTCTGATATCAAAGACGACCAATATGGATCGACGGCGCGTGGAGCCACTTCTTTCCCATGAGATCGGCGTCCACCTGCTCACCTACTTCAACGGATCCTCGCAAGGCCTGCGGCTCTTTCGCTCTGGCCTTTCTGGCTATGAAGGGATGCAGGAAGGTCTTGCGGTGTTCGCCGAATACCTCTCAGGCGGTATGACCGTGGAACGGCTGAAGTTAATTGCTGCCCGCGTCGTCGCATGCGCCGACATGCTTGCGGACGTGCCCTTTGAACATGCGTTCTATCGTCTGGTTCAGGATTATAAATTCACCCACTTCGGGGCGTTCAATCTTGCGCTGCGGGTCTACCGAGGCGGCGGTCTCGCCAAAGACGCGATCTACCTGAGAGGACTGCTTCAGCTCCTGGATCACCTCAAGCGCGGCGGTGCGCTTGAACCCTTCTGGATGGGAAAGATCGCCTCTTCTCATTTTGGCGTCATGGAAGAGCTTGCAGCACGCGGGTTGCTGAAGCAACCGTCTGTCTATCCGCTGTTTCTCGCCACCGGTGAAGGGCGCGAAAGGCTCGACAGGGCCAGACAGGGAATGCGGCCCATCGACATGGTCCAACCAAAGGAAAGCTAGATGCGCATTGCGTTCTTCGTGAACTCCATCGAGGGCGAGGCTTCGTATTTTACGACGACGTCTCTGGCGATTGCGGCGATGGCCCGTGGCCATGATATCTGCTACGTCACGCCCGATGGTTTTGTGCTTCGCACGGATGACAGTCTCTCGGTGCGGGCCATCATTCAAGGTGGTGGAAGACCCAAGAACGCCGACGCGTTGATCGCGACCCGTAATGAGA
>NZ_JABEPH010000408.1:0-4846 GCF_013004495.1 Rhizobium sp. SEMIA 4085 | reverse complement strand
CTCCTGGCGGGGGCAGGGGCAAACCTGCAGACCCGCATCCGCCTGCGCCTGCGACGGCATGGCCAAAAGCACGATATCGGCATCGTCGATCGAATCGGGTTCTGCCGAGAATTCCAATGCTTGCGGCAGCTCAATGCCGGGAAGAACCGCATCATGCAGCCGTTCGGCTTTCAGGTCGGCCATCAGCGCAGGGTCGCGGCCGACGAGAGTGACCTGGCTGCGGCCGGCGAGCGCAATGACTGCGGCAAGCGCCGTTCCGAAAGCGCCCGCGCCAACGACGGCAATCCGTTCGCTCATGCCTTTGCCCCCCGCTTTCCGTAGCTGATCAGCGCTTCCGCATTCGAATCCAACGGCCAGCGCGAGCGCGGCTGCACATCGAGATCATCCGGCGCAACACCTGTCGCCATGCGCTCGAGCCCCGCCCAGGCAATCATCACCGCATTGTCGGTGCACAATCTCAGCGGCGGCGCGATGAAGCGGAAGGCGTATTTATCACAGAGCGCCTGTAGCGTGGCACGTACTTCGAGGGTGGCGGCGACGCCGCCCGCGACCACCAGGGCGGGCTCCTCGTCCAGATGCGGAAACTCCGCGCTGAACCGCTGTAATCCACGGCCGATGCGATCCTTCAGAGTCCTCGAAATCGCTCTCTGAAACGAAGCGCAGACATCGGCGACATCCTGCTCCGTCAGCGGCGCGATATCCGCTGCGGTCTGCCGGACCGCCGTCTTCAAGCCCGAAAAGGAAAAATCGAGCCGCTTTTCACCGACGAGCGGCCGCGGGAAATCGAAGCGGTCCGGGTTACCCTTCTTCGCTGCCTCCTCCACCTGGGGTCCGCCGGGATAAGGCAGCCCGAGCAGCTTCGCCGTCTTGTCGAACGCCTCGCCGAGCGCATCGTCGATCGTCGTTCCCCAGCGTTCGTATTGGCCAATGCCGCGCACGAGGATGAGCTGCGTATGACCACCCGACACAAGCAGCATCAGATAGGGAAAGGAAAGCCCGTCCGTCAGCCGCGCCGTCAGCGCATGGCCTTCGAGATGGTTCACGGCATAAAGCGGCTTGCCGGCGGCCTTGGCGATCGCCTTGCCGGTCATCAGTCCGACGAGCAGCCCGCCGATCAATCCCGGCCCCGAGGTCACAGCGATCGCATCGACGTCGCGGACCGACACGCCGGCGCGCTGCAACGCCTCGTCGATCAGTGTATCGAGTGCCTCGACATGGGCACGCGCGGCTATCTCTGGCACCACGCCACCATAGGCGCTATGCTCGTCCAATTGGCTCAAGACGACGTCGGAAAGCACCTTCGAACGCCCGTCCGCATCGCGCTCGACCACAGCCGCGGCAGTCTCGTCGCAGCTTGTTTCGATGCCGAGGATGCGTAGAAAGGGAGCCATGAAGCCTGTCGTTGATTGCGATGGGTGCAAAACCCGGTTACGAGAACTTCCGGTAACAACGGATCGAAGCGGATGCAAACAAAACCTTTCCGGATCGGAACGCGGGGCAGCCCGCTGGCCCTTGCTCAGGCTCGCGAAGCGCGCGATCGGCTGATGGCGGCCCACGGAATGGCGGAGGAAATGTTCGAGATCGTCGTGCTGACCACGAAAGGTGACCGCATTACCGACCGTGCGCTTGCCGAGATCGGCGGCAAGGGTCTTTTCACCCAGGAACTGGAAGAAAAGCTTGCAAGCGGCGACCTCGATTTGGCCGTCCATTCCGCAAAGGACATGCCGACGGTGTTGCCGGAAGAGCTTCATCTCTCGGCCTATCTGCCGCGCGAAGACATCCGCGATGCGGTAATCGGCCGCACGGCGCCAAAACTGATCGAGCTGCCGCATGGGGCAACGGTGGGGTCGGCGTCGCTGCGCCGCCAGGCTCTGATCCGCCGCATGCGGCCGGATATCAAAGTGATAACCTTCCGGGGCGCGGTGGAACCCCGCCTGCGCAAGCTGGACGAAGGCCAGGTCGATGCGACGCTGTTGGCGCTCGCGGGCCTGAAGCGTCTTGGCAAGGTCGACGTGATCACCGACATCCTCGATCCCGACACCTTCCCGCCGGCTCCCGCGCAAGGCGCGATCTGCATCGAAAGCCGTATTGGCGATCAGCGCACCGACGATCTGCTGGTCGCCATCAACGACCCGGCGACCCACGACGCCGTCTCGTGTGAGCGCGCGTTCCTTGCGGCGCTCGACGGCTCTTGCCGCACGCCGATCGGCGGATATGCGATTTGCGAAGGCGATCGGATCAAGTTCTCCGGCCTGATCATCACGCCGGATGGTCGCAACCAGCACTCGGTCACCATCGATGGCAATCGGCGCGATGCCGCAGCGCTTGGCACGCGCGCCGGACAAGACATCCGCGCCCGCGCTGGCAGCAGCTTCTTCGACGACTGGAGCTGACGTCCGATGCGTGTGCTCGTCACCCGGCCGTGGCGTTCGGGGGAGCGAACCGCCAAAAGGTTGCGCGACATGGGGCATGAGCCCGTCTTGCTGCCGCTCTCGCAGCCCATGCATGATGGCAAGACCGCTATGGATGCGTTGGCAAGGAGCCACGGCCCTATTGCCATCACAAGCGCGGAAGCTGTCCGTGCGCTCTCGTCGTCAGGAACAGACGTCAAGCCTTATCGCCGCCGGCCGGTCTTCGCCGTTGGCGAAGCGAGCGCAAACGAGGCAAAAGCGGTGGGATTTTCTTTAGTCTTAGCCTCGGCGGGCGATGGCGCGCGACTTGCGGAGTTGATCGCGCAGCAGACGCGGGAATCTGTCACCTATCTCGCCGGTTCGCCGCGCGCCGAGACGTTCGAGCGCACCGCGCATGCGCTGGGACTGAAGGTCGATGTCGTCGAGTGTTATCGGATGCATCCGGCAGAACCTGATCCGGTGGCCCTGCGGGAAGCATTGACCCCGCCCCCGGAGGCCATACTCCTTTTTTCCCGCCAGACCGCAGAGCGTTTTTTCCGCCTCGCCGAGGCCCAATCGGAACCCGGCTGGCTCAATCAGGCCCTCATCCTTTGCCTCAGCGCATCCGTTGCCGCGGCCGTCCCGGCTTCACTCGGCAGAAACCTTCGCATCGCAGCATTGCCGGATGAGGGAAGCCTTCTGTCGCTTCTTTGAACGCCTTACGCGCCCAAATTTGATCTAACCTCTTTCCATAACTGGCATCACTGACTAGTTTCGTTGCGATGCAGGAAAATGAGGTACGCATGGTATCGGGAAATCCGCCACGTCATTCGAAAAACGCCGACGAGCCGGTCACGATCGATCTGGAAGCGCAGAAAATTGCAGCAGCAGCCGATACCGAGGAGAAATCAGAAGCAAACGCCCCTGACGCCGGCACGCCCGACGCAGACAACGCGACAGGCGGCCTAGAGGCTTCCGCCGATCCGGAAAAAGAACCATTGGCCGAGGATACGGCAGAGCGCGCCGCTGCCTTTGAGGAGCCCCGTCAGCCGGAAATGGCAACTGACCCCGAGCCCGTCCGGCAAAAGCCGCGCGGCGGAACGACGTCGGGTCTGATCGCCGCCGGTATTTTCGGCGGCCTCGTTGCCCTGCTGGGTGCTGGCGTGATCCAATATGCCGGCTACCTTCCGACGTCTTCCGCACCTCAGACCGCGCTGGATGAAACGGCCAGCCTTTCAGCTGAAATCGACGGCCTCAAGCAATCGATCGCGAACCTCGCCGCCGCGCCGAACACCGGCGACGATACGCTCGACAAGCGTGTCTCTGCGCTCGAAACGGCGGCAAAGACGCCTGCCGCGACGGGGCCAGTAGACACCCCGGAGGTCGACGCGCTGAACCAGAAGGTCACGGATTTGGCCACTCAGCTGGAACAGTTGCGCACATCTCTCTCTCAAACCTTTGAAGAGCGGGCGTCGGGCGGCGCCGACATTATCAAGCGCCTGGAAGAAGCAGAGAAGAAGCTCGACGAACCACGCCAGGATGTTGCCGTTGCGCAGGCGATCGCCGCTGCGGCCCTCAAGGCAGCGATCGACCGCGGCGGACCTTTCATGGCCGAGCTCGATACTTTCGCCGGCGTTTCGCCGGACGACCCCGCCGTCGCCGACCTCCGTAATTTCGCCGAAACCGGCGTACCCTCTCGCGCCGAACTGATCCGCCAGGTTCCCGACGTCGCGACCGCCATCATCCAATCCGTCAACCGAGCGGATCCGAACCAGAGCTGGTCGGACCGGCTGATGGCGAGTGCCAAGTCGCTCGTCACCGTGCGCCCTGTCGGCAACATCGAGGGCGAAAGTGTCGAGGCGATTGCGGCGCGTATGGAAGACAAGGTGAAGAACGGCGACCTACCGGGCGCTGCCAACGAATGGAACGGCTTGCCCTCGAACGCAAAGCAGGCGTCCGCCGCCTTCAAACAGTCATTGGAAGCCCGCATCCGCGTCGAGGAACTGGTGGGTGGTGCGCTCTCCAAGGCCATTTCTGGCGCCGGCAAGGAGGGTTGATCGATGATTCGTCTCGTCGTCTTCGTCATCCTCGTCGTCGCTCTCGGCTACGGCTTCTCCTGGCTTGCCGATCGCCCCGGCGATCTCTCGCTGGTGTGGGAAGGCCGGCTTTATCAGGCAAAGCTGATCGTCGCGGCAAGCGGCCTCATCGCACTGATTGCTGGTGTCATGATCGCCTGGTGGCTGGTCCGCACGGTCTGGACGTCGCCCCATTCCGTGACCCGCGATTTTCGCGCCCGCAAGCGTGATCGCGGCTACCAGTCCCTCTCGACCGGCCTTATCGCCGCGGGCGCCGGAAATGCCCTGCTTGCCCGCAAGATGGCAGCCCGGTCCCGCGGCCTCATCCGCGCCGATCAGGAGCCGCTGATCAACCTGCTAGAAGCGCAGGCGGCCTTGATC
>NZ_JABEPH010000407.1:0-4847 GCF_013004495.1 Rhizobium sp. SEMIA 4085 | reverse complement strand
ACATTGGACTTGTCCGTGATGTGGCGGATCTCGATCCCGGCCTCCGCCATCGGGGTCTCGAAGGTGAAGCTACAGCCGATCAGGAAGCTGACGAGGTCTGGATATTCGGCCCAGGCTGCTGTCGCATCCGCTGTCTCTTCGGCGAGCCTTCCATCACGCCAGATGCGATAAAGCGGCAGATCAGAGCGAAGGTCGGCGCCGGGCGCAAGCAGGGTCGCATGCGAACCCGGATCAGAGACATCGAGCACCGGACAAGCCTTTGGATTGCGCTGCGCATAAAGCAAAAAATCGAAGGCCCAGTCGCGCGGAAGCACGATCATATTAGCCTGGGTGAAACCCGGCGCGACGCCCGAAGTCGGCTCGATGCTGCCTATCCGATAGCGTTCGCGGGCCTTTTGAGCCGGCCCAGCGTTGATGTGGCGAAGATGTTCGCTATCGATCATTGCACGTCTCTCGCAGGTTGGTCAGGCGGCCAGGAAGGAGCGGACGGCAATCCCGTCGACTTCGAAGACGCGGCGAATCTCCATGGCGATGGAGACAGCGCTGGGGCTGTCGCCATGCACGCAGATCGACTGGGCGTCGATCTTGATCGTCGAGCCGTCGATCGCTTCAAGCGTACCTTCATGGGCAAGCTGCAGCATGCGGCGCGCGATCAGCTGGGGATCATGCAGGACGGCACCCGGTTCACGGCGTGAGACAAGGTCGCCATCGGGTGTATAGGCCCGGTCGGCAAAGGCTTCCGCCACGGTCTTCAAGCCGCAGTCGCGGGCGAGCTTGAGAATTGGCGTATTTGCAAGACCCATCAGCACCAACGAGGGATCCACCGCCTTGATGCCGTCGATCACTGCCTGGGCTTGCTTGGGATCGCGGGCGATGCGGTTGTAGAGAGCGCCGTGCGGCTTGACGTAACCGACGGTGACACCCGCTGCCGCTGCAATGCCCTTCAGTGCGCCGATCTGATAGATGACATCGGCGGTCAGTTCGTGGCTTGCGACATCCATGTCGCGCCGGCCGAAGCCGACGCGATCAGGATAGGAGACATGAGCGCCGATCGAAACGCCCTTTTCAGCTGCGGCCCTGGCGGTTCTTAGAATACCGAGCGGGTCGCCGGCATGAAAGCCGCAGGCGACATTGGCGCTGGAGACGAGGGCGAGCATCGCGGTGTCGTCGCCCATGCCCCATGCGCCATAGCTTTCGCCGAGATCGCTGTTCAGATCGATGGCAGTCATATCAGGTCTCCTTAGGCGGTCAAAAGCGCGAAGATCGGGCCGATTGACTTGTAGCCCATGTACCAGGTGAGGACGCAAGCCAGCACGCCGAGCGCAAGCAGCCAGCGCGGATAACGGTAGCCACCCATCAGGTCAGAACGGGCCCAGGCAGCATAGATGAAAATCGACAGGCCGATCGGCAGAATGAGACCGTTCAGGCCGCCGACGAAGACCAGCATCTGGGCCGGCGGGGTCGTGATAATCACATAGAAGAACAGCGATACCGCGATAAAGATCACGGTCGCGATATTGCGCGCCCTCTCACTAAGGTCCTGCTTGAAGATCGTGAGGAAGGAAACCGAGGTATAGGCAGCGCCGATAACCGAGGTGATGGCGGCAGCCCACAGGATAATGCCGAAGACGCGCATGCCCACATCGCCGGCGGCGGCCTCAAAGGCTTGGGCGGCCGGATTGGCACCCTTGCCTGAGACATCGATTACGACACCGCTTGCGACTACACCGAGCACAGCGAGAAAGAGGACGTAGCGCATAACGCCGGTGACGGCGATTCCGGTGAGGGCTGCGCGGTTGACGGCGCCGAGGTTTTCGATGCCGACCGTGCCTTTGTCGAGTAGGCGATGTGCCCCGGAATAGGTGATGTAGCCACCGACCGTGCCGCCGACGATGGTGGTGATCGTGGCGAAATCGACGGTTGCCGGTAAAAAGGTCTGGAACAGTGCTTCGCCAACGGGCGGGGCCGATGCGATGGCCACATAGAGTGTCAATGCGATCATCAAGATACCGGCGAAGATGATGAAACGGTCGACGGCCATGCCGGCGCGCTTCGATAAGAAGATGCCGATCGAAAGAATCGCGCTGATTGCGCCGCCGGTTTTCGGATCAAGCCCGATCATCGCATTGATACCAAGGCCCGTGCCCCCGATATTGCCAATATTGAAGAATAATCCGCCGACGATCACCAGAACGGCAAGCAGATAGCCAGCGCCCGGGATTGCGGCATTGGCGAGATCGGAGGCACGCATCCGCGTCAGGGTGACGATTCGCCAGATGTTCAGCTGCACGACGAAATCAATGACAATCGAGGAGAGGATCGCAAAAGCGAAAGCCGCACCGAGTTTGGTGGTAAATGTTGCCGTCTGGGTGATGAATCCCGGGCCAATTGCCGACGTAGCCATTAAGAACACCGCAGCCGTGAGTGCTGCGCGCCGCGACTTGAGCGACATGCCAGAGGATGCGGCCGATGCGCCGTCTGCGGATGAAATTGATAGCTGTTCCATAAACCCTCTCCTTATGCGGCCTCCCGCAGTCCCTCGGGCGGGCCGTGTGAGTTCTGACACGAGCCAGCGTCGTCGCGTTTCTCTAAGATGTCAAGATTGTTCAACGATATTAGTTTATCGTTCTACTATATTTTTGAAATGTTGAGCAATCTGAGCATTTCATGAGCGCCGGCCAATCTTCAGAACCCATTTTGCAGCACCCGCCCGCGCGCTTGTCACTTTTCGCGCCCTTAAGGGATATGTCTGACTGCCGCGATTGACCTTTGCCGCAGTGACCCGATTGGCCGTGTCGTTCGCCCAATGGTTCCCATTGAGCGAGAACCGCGATATCGATGCGCAAGGAGACGGATGCTTCATCCATTTCCATGCAGAAGGGGCTTTGATGGCTGAACAGGATACCATATCGGCGCTTGCGCCGCGTCTGGCGAAGGAGATCCGCGACATGCTGATCGCGGGCGAATTGAAGCCGGGGCAGCGCCTGTCTGAGGCAGCGCTCAGCGCCGGCCTTGATGTGTCGCGCAATTCACTGCGCGAAGCCTTCCGGCTCTTGACCAAGGAAAATCTCTTGCGCCACGAACCCAATCGCGGCGTCTTCGTCGCCACGCCGAGCATGGCCTCAATCATCGACATCTACCGTGTGCGCCGCGTGATCGAATGCCAGGCGCTTGCAAAGGCCTATCCCAAGCATCCGGCGGTGGTTCGTATGCGCTCGGCGGTCGAGCGCGCCAGGGTCGCGCGCGATCGCAAGGATTGGGCCATGGTCGGCAGCGAAAACATGGTCTTTCACGCGGCGATCGTCGATCTTGCCGACAGTCAGCGCCTGAATGCTTTCTACGCCCAGATCGCCGCAGAGCTGCGTCTCAGTTTCGGCCTTCTCGCCGATCCCGAATCGTTGCACGCGCCCTATGTCGACCTCAATGGCGCTATTCTCGAAAAGCTCGAGGCGGGACTGACGGCCGAAGCTTGCACGGCGCTCGAAGCGTATCTGATGCAGTCTGAGCGCACAGTTCTCGCCGCCTTCTCGCGGATCGATCCGGGCAAATGATCCCCATTGTGAAACCAGCAGCTAAAACCACGGTCTCAGAACCACGCACGCCGCCGGCGAGCCGCTTCGTCGCGAAGCAGCAGCGCCGGCGGGCTTGCCGAAGAATTGCTGGCACCATTTCGCGCTTGTTGTCGTGCGAGACGCGAACGGATACTCAATACTAATTTGCTGCAACCCTTCGCGCGAGCGCCATCACATAGTCATCCGCGATGTCGGCCAAGGTCAAGGCGACCTCCGGTTCCTTCCACCCCGCAGCAAGGGCCCTTTGCACGAAATCTTGAAATGCCGCTGCAAGGACCTCTTCGCGCTCGACAGCTCTATATGGATCACTTGCGCCATGTTGCGGATTGCTGATCTGTATTGTCGGACGGGTAAATTCCATTGATATGCCCCCTGGAGGTTGCGCTATTTTGCATGGAGAGTACATTCGTCATGTACCCGGTTTCTCTCGTCTGAACTGCTATTATGCTTCGTTTCTAATAAGTTAAGTGTCGCGTGTCGTTAGCCACGCATCCCGAAACTTGCAGCAGCGTCCATTTTTTGCAATCACCGATCGGCGATCCGGAATTTTACCCTCAATGACCACGATATGCGGTCAAGCAAACATACCCACGGTCCTGCGACGAGCGGCGACCAGTAAAGGGCCATCGTCGGGAGGTCGCCGGGCTGCTTAGGACAGGTCGCCATCGGCTTTAGCGGCGCACGATCGATGTGTGCGGCAAGCGAAATGAGCTCGTCAATGCCGCAGATCGCCTGCTCTGATGGCCACCGGCCGGGGCTAGCGGCTATGGCCGAGCGTCTTTAGCCATTTGTCGAAGGAATGAGCGCTCTCGACTTCTGACATTGGTGCGACAGCATGCCCAAGATAGAGCGGAACGGCCACATTTCGCGCCTCCCGCGGACTGTAACCAAACTCCTTACTGAAGGCCCGGCTGAAATGGGCAGCAGAAGAAAAGCCCACAGCAAAGGCGATATCGACGATTTGCTGCCGATTGCTGACGTCACTCAGGGCAGCGTGAGCAGACAAAAGCCGCCGGCGCTGAATATAGTGATGAACGCCGCCATCCGGCTCGAACACCTGATAGAGGCGGGTGCGCGAAACACCAAGTTCCCGACATATCCGATCCGTCGTGAGATCGGGCGACTTCAGCATGTCCGGGGATTAGAGGGGGACGGGTTCCACACCAGTGTAGGGCATGTGGGCCTCCGGGACAACAAAATTCCATACCTATGCTGGAACGCAGAGCAACAACCCATTCACAGTGGACGTGACCCACAGACGGAGGCGCCACGCGG